>DATNQT010000362.1:0-10841 GCA_036703885.1 Candidatus Sericytochromatia bacterium | reverse complement strand
CGAAACTTGAAGCCATCGTAAAGTTTTCATAGTTGAAGCAATAAAGCTAATTCCTGCATTCTCAAGAGACGCTCATTGAGCAAAAATAGCTCCCCAGTCAGTCCAACAAACCATCATGCCAAAATCAGGCAACGTCTAATGACTCAGGACAGCTAAAGGCTGGGACTCCACTTTGTTTGCTAAATATATAGCCAGTTGTCCTTCAACTTCGTTGCGTACAATTTGGCGGTAGTGGATGAAATGTTCGATGAGAGCGCAGTTGCTCAGGTAAGGCACAAACACGGCTGGATTGCGCCGCATGATTGAGACAAGTTGACGCCAGAACTGGAAGCGAGTATTGCGCTTAATTCCCTGTCGCCAGCAGATTGTCAGTACTGCCTTCATCTCGATCGGCTCTAGCATCCGGAATGGTACTTTATTTGGAGATGGCTTCATGTTCATGAAGTGCCGATAAACACGGGACAGATAGCGGCTCGGTTCATAAAGCTCCCAAAAGCAGTTTACATACTCGCGGGCAAGTTCTTCAGGCGATCGCGTCGGGACAAAGTTCATCAGTGCCATCTGATGACCCTGAGTTTCCTTATTCTGCTCTATCAGACGACCTTCCTTTTCCAACCGTTTCCATAAAGCCGTATTAGGTAGTGCCTGGAGCATTCCAAACATGGCTTTGGGAATTGCCGTGGCTTCGACAAACTCAATAATGCGATCGCCTGCGCCAGCCTTCTCGCCATCAAAGCCCAAGATAAACCCCGCCATCACACTCAATCCTGCACGATTGATGTTCTCGACGGCTTCAGTTAAAGAATTGCGCGTATTTTGGAATTTCTGAGTCAGGGATAAACTATCCGTGTCTGGTGTCTCAATACCCAAGAACACTGCACCGAAGTTTGCCTTGACCATCAAATCCAGCAATTCTTCATCCTGTCCTAAGTCTACCGAGGCTTCAGTGGAGAGGCGGAAGGGGTAGTTGCGCTCTGCCATCCAGGGAACCAGTTCCCGCAACAGGAGCTTGACATTGCGCTTGTTGCCGATGAAGTTGTCATCAACCATAAAAATTGAGCGCCGCCAGCCCAAGTCATAGAGCGTTTGCAACTCAGCCAGTAGCTGCGCGGGTGTTTTAGTGCGTGGCTTGCGTCCATAGAGGACGATAATGTCGCAGAACTCGCACTGGAATGGACAGCCCCGCGAGAACTGTACCGACATCTCGTTGTAGGCTTTCAGATCCAGCAGGTCAAATCGAGGAATCGGTGTAGTTGTGACATCAGGCTTCTCACCGTTGGCGCGGATGACGCCTGAGGTTTCCCCCCGCGCTAAAGCCTCAACGAAGAGCGGTAGAGTAATTTCGCCCTCATCCAAAACTAGAAAATCTACTCCAGCTTCCTGCGCTGCCTCAGGAACAGAGGTAACATAGGGACCACCCACTGCGACTAATTTACTGCGCTGCTTCGCCTCGCGAATCAGGTGCAGCATATCGGGTTTCTGGACAATCATGCCCGAAATAATCACTAGTTCCGCCCAATCCCAATCCGCTTCCGTCTCAAACCGAACATTGCGGTCTACCAAGCGAAACTCCCAGGTTTGAGGCAAGATTGCTGCGACGGTAATCAGACCTAGAGGAGGAATCGAAACCTTACGCCCAATCAGTTCTAAGGCTTTATCAAACGACCAGAAGGATTCAGGAAAGAGGGGATATAGGAGTAAGACTCGCATTTTTTTATTTTTAGTTGTTGGTTGTTTGTCGTTAGTCATTAGCCCTTTGTCAGTTGTTTTGTTCGTGTCAATTTTGGTATTTACCAATGACCAATAACCAACAACCAACAACCAACTCATCTAAATAGGCTGTTCCGACTAGAGGCTCTGAACCATGCAGTTTTCAGGTAAAGATTGGCGGAGGCGATCGCCATACAACGATAATGCATTATCCCCCAGCAGTAACCCTAAATGTTCTCGGTCATAATCAGCCACATTGGCGGCATCCTTCACACAATCTTGGAGGACGCCATCCCAGTGACCGTAGTCGCCAGAGAAGCAAGCCACTCGCTTTCCAACTTCACCCATTCCAACGTGAAGATAAGCCGGACTAGGATCATCGGATTCAAACGAGGTGAAGATTTGACCCCTCTCAAAATACTCTAAGGGGTCACGATGGCGCAGGTCGTAGTGTTCGTACAGACTGGCATCATCAATCTGAGTAGGATCATGTTGAGCATTCCATAACAGATCGAAGAGGTTTTTTGCCTGACTAATCAGGTTGAGATTGTTGTTTGTGCCTCTTTCCTGAATCATCAGCTTGGTAAATTCCATCAGGGAAGGGCGATAGGGATGCTTGGGGTCAAAGTCTCGGATGCGTTTTTCCCAGTGTTCGTGAAAGGCATGAGCCAAATCGGGCAACCAACCACAACCGCCTTCTAAAAAGCCTACCCGGAGCGTGGGGAATTGCTCAAACGCACCATCAAAAACCATCCGTGCCAAAGCGAGTTGTTGCTGGTTTCGCTGTACGAAAATATGGCTGAGGACGAAGGTTTCGGTGTGATCCGCGATGCCACCCACCATCGAAGAACCGGGGCCGCCATGAATGCCGAGCGCAATGTCTAAGTCTGCGGCTGCCTGGAGGATGGGGCGGAAGTCAGGATGACTAATCGCCTTGCAGGTGCGAATATCGGGGAAGGCATCAGGTGCTTTGGGGTGAGGAACTGGCAGGTTTGGGGCAACGGCGACGCCAATCAGTCCGAGTTCATTGACGCAACGGTGCATTTCTGCAACGGCTTCCTCTACGTCCTGTAGGGGTAACACGCCAATCGGTTTGAGACGGTTATTGTATCCCCGGCAGTCTTCAGCGATGTAGGTATTGTAGGCTCGGCAAAGTGCGATCGCTAAATCTTTATCCATCAGGCTGGAGAAGATCAAATTGAGCGTACCGTAAATGACCTGAATATCAATCCCTTCTCGATCCATGTGTTCGAGTCGCACTCGATTGAACATCGCACCTAGAGTAGTTTCTGGATGCAGGGTACGAAATCCACCTTTACCCAGTCCCTGAGGCTGCGGGAACATTCTCATCAAGTCATTCTTACCCGTTGCCGGATTAAAATCCCTGATTCGCGCCCGTTGGTCACCTAGACTATCAATTACTAAACCGACGCGATCGCGATATTCCGGTTCTAAATAATCCCGCATTACCAGGGGATTTTCTAGTTTATGGGCATCGGCATCGATTACAAGCAAACCTTGATACATGAATGCTCCTCAACTAATTTGTTTGTTATGGGTCATTAGTCATTAGTCATTAGTCATTAGTTAGAAACTAAGAACTAAGCTTTCTGCTGGCGATTTACAGAAGTCCAGACTTGGCGTAGACCAAACCAGTTGTCAAAGGACCACGACAGTGAAGCTAGGATAACGATACCGGGATACTTTCTAAAAGCCGGTTCATTTTTCTCAAAAAAGGCGTGACCGCTCAAAGCAAAAACTTGGGTTAACACTAAGCACACAAGTGTCAACCGCCAGTCATAAAACAGCAAGACGACAGCCGCGATCGCCAGTAAGTTGGTGATGTGATGCAAAACCTGATTAATCGGGTGTTGATGACTTGCAATGAAGTGGGCTTTGGCCTCATGAAAGTAGCTCAAAGGGATTCTCCTACAGTGACGCCCAACTCTAAACACTCAAAGCATTTTAGGAACAATATCACGCTTGTCTCTGGCAAAAGCAAGAGAAATTGTAAATTTTTAGCTCCACAGTCAGGGATATCAGCCGGAAATAACGGTTAAAACACTTTTATCCCAACTCTCTCTATCTCCAGCAACGACCGAGCATTACCACCAGCGAAGTTGCAAATAACCCCGTTCCGGTTGTCTCAGTTCCTCTTCTGTCAGCCATTCCACAGGCTTGTAAGTACCAAAAACCCGATCCCACCAGTCTACTGCCAAACCAAAGTTGTGATGCCACATCCCATATTTGTGATGGACGTAGTGAACAGGCATCTTCATCCAGAAGCACTTGGTCGGGTTATCGTGCTGTAGTTGATGGGCATAGGCTGAAAATGCCGCATAGAACAACGAACCTAGAAACCAACCGATTCCGGCACTCCACGAATAGAAAAACATTAAGCACATTACGACAAAGCTACCCCTGACATAGTCCCGAAACTCCCACAAAACCCCCTGTCCTTCATTCCGGCGGTGATGATCTCGGTGACGTTCACCAATGCGTTGTGAGACGTGCATCAAGCGATGTAGCCAGTATTCAACTAAACTCGCTAGAACAAATGCTACGGTAAAACAGGCAATTCCGACTCCTACCTGGGAGAACGCTAGCTCTAGGAAAAGCATTGCTAACGCGGTCATGGACTTTTTCTCCTCACGCTTTCTTAAAGATTTACCCCATCTGGATATTTTGACAAAAAATAACCGATGGAGAAGAGAAAATCCTGCTTTTAGCCCCAACAGCAAAAACCCCGCTCCCAAGAGAGCGAGGCATTGTGAAGGTAATAAGAGTAGACAAGCTATAAAATCTTTGCTCTAGAGAGGGTAGATCAGTCATTAACATGAGGTGATACAGATACGTCTGATACAGGTACATCGGGAGTAAACATGGAAGCCGAGAAGTCACGAGCTGCCTTCCCTAAAGGAATACCAATCAGAAAAGCTACGCTAACAAGAGTAATGAAAAAAGATAGAGCATTTCCAGCAGCGGACTTGACTAGAGGTTTTACTGAGTTTTCGGAAATGGGTGCGTATTTTTCGTATTCCATTTTAAAGGTTTCCTAAAATTCAATTCTTACACTTTAAGTAAAGCAAAATTAAAAGAGGGATACTTCCCTCTAGATACTTATTCCATAGGAAGTATTACTTTTACACAACAGAAGAAACGTTTGAAAGTATTACTGGGCAATAATTAGGTTTTTGGATAGCTCGTTATTGGCTACCCTATATTCAGTCTTATGACATAAATTTGAATCAATACCTTGTAGAAACTTTCCCCTAAAGGAATAGGTATAGTTACTAAATTCCTGTAATGTTCTGAGACTTGCTGCCAACCAGCCAAGTGGCAACTAATAAAATGGTAATAATTAATAGCACAGCTCCAATAAGTGCCACGCTTTTATTAGCAGTCCTCCTCGAATTCAGGGGTTGAGCCAGTTTAAACTCATCAAATTTTACGACTTCTGAATTTGGCGATCGCGTTGAGGAAGCACTGCCTTTGGCATCAGCGTTTCGGTGTGTAGAGTTCGTGTTAAAGCGATAGCTGCTTACTATACCCGTACCCGTGTCTAAGATACTAAAAGCCGTGATGTCGTTACTTGCTATGTAAGGCAGTGGCTGGTTATCGTCTCCTAGCAACGGTGCTATCGTCGGCATTACAGGCTTTAATCCATTTGGATCGCCCGCAGCTACATAATCTAATTGATAAGCTGTTGAAATTTTTCCTTTGCTGTCTCCTTTGGTAGAGAAAAATGAGGGAGGTGGCACTGGACGCTTCTGATTACCAATGGCAGCGCCGTAAGTGTTGCCCACATTAGACGATTCCAAAAAGTGCGTCCCACGGGGACTTATGAAGCGGTTCCACAGATGCGAGTGCCCGTAAAACACTAGCTGCACGCCCGATGCCTCCAGCAGGGGAACCACATCACGAATAATGTAATCCTCTGTCTTGGGATACTCGTAACGCACGGCTTTAACCTTTCCTTTGGCATCCCGCTCAATTACTTGCACCGGGTCAGTATAAGCTGGGACAATGTTGTCACCCAAGGTATGGGGCGGATGGTGAAACATCACGATCTTATACTTCGCCTGTTTGAACTCTGGGTTATTCAGTTCTTCCTTCAGCCAACGGTACTGAGTACTACCTTTAGCTATGGGTTCAAAGATATGCTGTCCATATCCCCAGCGATCGGGATTATCTAAATCTTTTTCCCGTTCGCGATACCTGCCTTTAGCATCTGCGTCTAAATTAGGTGTCCTCCAAATATTTGTGATGTACAGTACGACTAAGCGGATATCCCCAAAGGTCACAGCGTAATAATTCTCGCTACCAGGGTTGCTCTTAGGTAAGGTGAAAATTTCGTTGTAGGTATCGGTATTAAAGGTATTGTTTTTTAGCCAAGTTTTAGGTAGGTCTGGGTTATTTGTTTTGTTCCATTGTTTAGCATTTTTTTGATAAATCGCATCAGCAGCAGTACGAGGATAGGGGTCGTTAAATTGGTCATTTAATCCACTATCCATAGAAAAACGCCCCATCACTTCATGGTTTCCGGTTGCCGGAAATAGGGGAGCATATTGAATGAGTGATGCGCCTGTGTAGGTTGTTTTGACGCCATTGTGCTCCAGTTCATACTTGGCACGACCCTGAAGACCAGGAAAGAAAGCACCTCCTCGATTATCATCAAACCATTCTGAGGCGCGATCGGGAACATTTACCAAGTCACCTGCCAGGAAAACAGCATCAACTTGCCCGATAGTTTCAGCCACCTTCTGAAGATTTGCTGTTGTCATTGGCATCAACTGGTGGTCAGAGGTTAGAAGAATTTTTAGGGGTGTTTGTGGTGTCGGTTTGGGGGCAAGAGTAAACTGGTTGCTGCTTATACTTTGCCCATCTTCCCGCACACTTGTTACCCGATAAGGAAGGCGGTTACTAGCAGTTAACCCACTAACAACTGCTTCATGACGCCAGATATCCCGCAGCGTCGGCTTTTTGTAAACCTGGGCGTCTTCTATCTGCTTGCCTACTCTCGATCTTTGGTCTTCACGAGTGCGCGTCAGTTTAGTAGTAGTGGCAGTAGCTGTGCGACTGAGGCCCTGTCCATAGGCGACAGTATGGCGAGAACCTGCAAACTCAGTAAACCAAACCACTCGTACTGAATTCTCAGTTGGCAGTTGCAAAAACGGGTCGGTTAGCAACTGAGGTGCAGATTTCATAATTGGCTGCCTGGTAAATAGCACGACAATGGGGGCAAGGGCAATGAAGACGAGAACTACAGCCGCAATGAGGAGAGGACGACTGGTTAAGCGCTTTAGCATTACTCGTCTTCGGTAGAAAACAGGATGAATATAGATTTTCGCACGTTAGCACTTAGCTGAGGCGGCGTTATGTCTTCAGCATCACATTGACTACGCCCAGACTCAAGTAAACCAATTTTATCGGGTGTTCTCTTGCGGGCGGGAAACGTAAGGTGAAGGAGACTGTTGTACTGCTTTTAACACCACATCCAACAAACCGGGGAAGAGTGCATCTAAATCCTCGCGCCGCAACGAATTGATGTGCTGTGTCCCTTCTTTTCGACAGGAGAGAACACCTGACTCCCGTAACACTCGAAAGTGATGGGACATGGTGGATTTTGCGATCGCTCTAGAGGTAGTGCCATCGACGAGCGCAAAATCAAACGCAGCACAGGGCAGTTCGCCCTTCGTGGCTACTAGCCTCACCATCTCAAGTCGCACTGGGTCGCCTAAGGCATAAAGCACGCCAACTAAAGAGATATCTTTTCGGTCTGGGTGGTACAGCAGTCTCATAGTTGCATTATCGCATGGGCTGAACTATAGTTTAATTATTCGAGATTCTCGAAATAATGAATAAATTACTAGGAGGACAATTATGTCATCCGTTACTCAAGTGACAGACGCGACGTTCCAGCAAGAAGTTCTCGAAAGTACACTTCCAGTATTAGTAGACTTTTGGGCACCTTGGTGTGGTCCGTGTCGGATGGTAGCCCCAGTGGTGGAAGAGATGGCTGCCGACTATGCAGGACAGGTAAAGGTAGTGAAACTGGACACCGATCAAAATCCCACTGCCGCCAGCCAGTATGGGATTCGCAGCATTCCTACCCTCTTGGTTTTTAAAGATGGACAACAAGTTGATATGGTAGTGGGCGCAGTTCCAAAAACCACACTATCGAACACGCTGGAAAAATACTTATAAAGCATAGATCGCACGGTAGGGGCTTTGTACTCAAGCCCCTACAAATAGACTGTGTTGCACTCAATTGAAAAGTGCTAAGAGTTCAAGCAACGGCTGAAGTAGTGGGGACTAAAGGATGACGACAGAAAAAATCGCTTTAGTGACCGGAGCCAACAAAGGAATTGGCTTGGAGATCGTCCGACAGCTGGCAAAAGCAGGATTTCGGGTATTTCTGACCGCACGCGATCGCCAGCGTGGAGAAGAGGCGTCCAAAACATTACAGCAGGATGGCCTGAGTGTCGAATTCCTACAACTCGATGTAGCAGACGAAACCAGTATCGATAAACTGGCAAAGGAACTACCATCCCAAATTGACCATTTGGATGTGCTTGTTAATAATGCGGGTATCTACCTCGATGCATCGAACGCATCTGTCCTTGAGGTGGAACCGACATTGATTCTGCAAACCTTACAAACGAATACCCTTGGACCACTGCGTTTAACCCAAAAACTCGTACCGCTCCTTGCTCAGAGCAATGCGGGGAAAGTAATCAATGTCTCCAGTGGTGGCGGTCAACTGACGGATATGAGCGATTGGGCACCCGCCTATTCTCTCTCAAAAACTGCCTTGAATGCAGTCACAGGCATGATGGCAGCAGCGCTTCGGGATAAACATATCGTTGTTAATTCAATCTGTCCCGGCTGGGTTCGTACTGACATGGGTGGCTCTGGTGCCTCGCGATCGGTTCAGCAAGGGGCTGATACCGTGACATGGCTAGCAACAGAAGCTCCTTCTGACTTAACAGGCAAGTTCTTACGCGATCAAAAGGTCATCCCCTG
This sequence comes from Candidatus Sericytochromatia bacterium, assembly GCA_036703885.1. GTDB lineage: Bacteria > Cyanobacteriota > Cyanobacteriia > Cyanobacteriales > Coleofasciculaceae > CADCTM01. The sequence goes on along the minus strand of DATNQT010000362.1, from coordinate 2,105 downwards.
GTAAGTAGGTTGGGTACTGTAGGCGGCTTTTTCCCCTGAGGAAAACAACTAGCGCGGGGAATGAAAGGTTGAGGAGTGAAATGGAAAAATACCAGGGGCAATGTCATTGCGGTAATGTGCAATTCGAGGTGACAACGAATCTCGATCCAGTAACTCGTTGCAATTGCTCTTTTTGCTCAAGACGAGGTGCAATCATGCATCGCATTGCTGCCGATCGCTTCACTTTGATAGCTGGCGAAGAGTATCTTACCCTTTACCAATTCCACACTAAAACAGCAAAACACTATTTCTGCAACGTTTGCGGTATTTATACCTTTCATAGACCCCGCACAGCCCCTGAGCTGTACGCCGTTAACGTCGCTTGCTTGGAAGGCGTCGATCCATTCAAGTTAGAGCCTCGGCTAGTTGATGGTCGATCCTATGACTAGTAGGAACAACTGATAGCAATCGTGAAGGTGTTAGGTGTTGGGTGTTGGGTAGTCTTTGTATTCTCTTATCCCTTGGTTGAAGCCTCATGGTTAAAGGACTTTTGACTTTTGACTTCTGCGAAGTGGTATAGCCTCTTTTCTAGCGCGTCGTTCGGTTCACTACAGTCAATGTGCTACTAAGATGACTCAAACAAGGAATGGAATTGAGCGAAGTCAGGTTGCCGAGCTATTTGGTCAAACCCTCTTTGCATGTCCCATCTATCAAAACTACGGGCGACTGATTGCTCAAGAACAGTATGAGCCAGCAGGTTTCAAATTGTCTCTAGGGCTGAAAGATGTTGAGTTGACATTGCAGACGGCAAAGGAAAGTCAGATGCCGATGCCACTTGCCAGCTTAGTTCGCGATCGCCTAATTTCAGCTGTTGCTAAGGGAAGAGGAGATATCGATTGGACAGGATTGGCTTTGGGTGTATCGGAGGAAGCAGGACTCAAAGCAAGTTTGGATTGAACACAAGGATCGCAAAATTAGGAGAAACAACCCATGATTGAACTTTACTATTGGACAACGCCAAACGGTCATAAGATTACGATGTTCCTTGAGGAAGCCGGATTGCCTTACACCCTCGTTCCCGTCAACATTGGTGCTGGCGATCAGTTTAAGCCCGACTTTCTCAAAATTGCCCCTAACAATCGCATTCCCGCGATCATTGACCAAGAACCTGCTGACGGTGGCGAACCGATTTCAGTCTTCGAGTCGGGTGCAATCCTACTGTACCTGGCAGAAAAAACCGGGAAGCTAATCCCGACTGATTTGCGCGATCGCGTTGAAGTTCTCCAGTGGTTATTTTGGCAAATGGGGGGGCTTGGGCCGATGGCGGGTCAGAACCACCACTTCAGCCAATACGCTCCAGAGAAGCTCCCCTATGCTATTGACCGCTACGTCAATGAGACAGGACGCTTGTATGCCGTCTTGAATAAGCGGCTGGCAGATCGAGAGTTTGTGGCTGGCAGCTATTCAATTGCTGATATTGCCGCCTATCCTTGGATTGTCCCCTATGAGCGCCAAGGTCAGAAGTTAGAGGACTTTCCGAACCTGAAGCGCTGGTTCGAGACGATTCAGTCGCGTCCGGCAACAGTTCGCGCCTACGAGAAGGCAGAGGCATTCAAAGAGCAGGCACTTGATGTTGAACAGTCGCGATCGTTGTTATTTAACCAATCGGCGAAATCAGTGCAGCGTTAGTTAGGGTGTGTTTGTATCCAATATTTAGAATGTACACACCTAACACCTAATCATGATTTTTGCAGGGGCGAAGCATTCTTGCCACAAATTTGGTATTCAATCTGAAACCCTTATTCAAGAATGCTTCGCCCAATCTCTAACTGTGCTGCCTCACAGTGCAACAGGTTCTGTTTCAGGTTCAAGTTGACGCTCCTGCTCCTTAGGATGCTTACCATCAAGTAAGGCACTGACGGTCATAACTATCATTATTAAAGTTGCTGAGGAAATAAAGATATAAAGTTTTAATTCCTAATAATTAGCTAGATTTGAGTGTCAGTTTTTCCTAATCCGCTCAAACAAACATTGTCAGGTAGCACAGCTGTGCTACCATTCCCCGCAAAGCAACTAAACTTGATTAGATATCTTTTGTCAGTACTTCAGCAAGCTGGATGGGGTGT
>DATNQT010000361.1:0-5430 GCA_036703885.1 Candidatus Sericytochromatia bacterium | reverse complement strand
CCTATAATAGAATACGTTGAAGTATAAAAACGTAGAAATGGTGAAACTTAAAGGGCGGGTAACGGCTTATCTACCAGAAGACATTCAGACAGCTTTAGAGCAGTGGGCTGAAGAAGAAAGTCGTTCCTTGAGTAGCCTAGCGACCTACCTATTAACTAAGGCTGTCAAAGAGCGGCAACAACAAGACAAAAAAGATTAAATGAACTACTCCGACCTGAACCAGGGGATTGTCGCGAAGTGTTCAGTGGAGATTTTCTACAGACGAGAGCGCCGCTTCTTGACGCTCTCTTTTGAGTGCTAGACTCCTTCCAAGTTGGGAAAGTGTAAACACCAACAATACCGCCACTACACAGACAGCAACTACAGGAACTGCGATCGCTAATCCAGACAATAGAATCGAGCCACCTGATTCTAGGGTAGATAACAAGGCATTACCCACTCCCCCCGTCATTAAGGTTGAAGCCAAGCGTCCGATCCCTGTAAAGGCTTGAATCGTACCTGCTGCACCCCCGCCTGCAATCAATGCCACACTCCACTGCAACATGGGGTCGGTATCAGGAATTAGGGAAGCTGTCACAACTGTACCTGCTGCGATCGCTATTGGTGTTGCAACAGTATCCAGCAAATTATCAACCCACGGGATGTAATAAGCCACTATTTCAATACAAGTTGCCACAGCAAACGCTATCAGTGCCGGATAACTTCCCATCCATGCAAAATTCGGGGAGAGGGTTAGATGTCCAAAAACTGACGCCACACTCATCACTAGCGGTGGCACGAAAATCCGAAACCCACAAGCCGCACTTAAGCCAATGCCAATACAAATACTTAATAAAGTTTCCATGTTAATGTCTTAGCCCAATACCTCTATCCTCACCCTAGGAAAAAAATTCTTAATCGGGTTCTCTCAAATTGTGTATACCAGCCTAGACCGTACAGGAAATGGGCATCTTCTGAATCACTTCACGGTTCGCTCAACAATTGCAATATGCCACTGACCTAGCTGACTTGTTTCATAAGCCACATAACGCCCATTTCCAGTAATCGTTGGATGGCGCACGGACCCTCTAACGCCACCCGTCAGGAGTTCAGACCTTTGGAGTTGTCGGTCGTAGACAAGGATATCTGTTTTTCCCCGTTCGTTGGAAACATAGGCAATGAAGCGACCATCAGCACTCAGCGATGGTTGATCTTGGCTGGAGTCACGGCGATTGAGGTTGGGTAAATCGAGCAAACGCTTTTGCTGCAAGTCGTAGAGGAAGATATCGCGAGAGCGATCGCGGTCAGAGGCAAAAGCGAGATAACGACCGTCACTACTGTAGGCTGGAGATACGTCAGCCCTTTGGCTATTCAGTCCACCTGTGAGGATTTGAGCAGGTGCGTTAAACTGCACTCCACAGCTAGTAGTGATCAATCCTACCAAAACACTCAACCCATAATAAGCGGCTGTACATCTAATCGCCACAACTATATACCTAGGTTTTTGTCCTTAGGAACACAAATTTATTAACCTTCAGTTTGCGGTAGGGGCGACGCAGGCGTCGCCCCTACAAAGATTCTGAATCGAAGCAAGTTATTTAATGCACGTTCCTTAATCATCCATCCTCAATTTTTGATAACTAATCAGTAATAATTGATGTTCTAATCATGCCAAAATTTCTACCCAGGCTGATGATTCCTGGGTAGAGCTTGCTATGTACCAGCCATATTATTAATAAAGGCGGCTGGCGATTTTTAAATTTTAAAGTTGAACTAAAAAGCTTTTTAGTCTTGCATCTATAAATATAGCCTAGCAATCTTAGAAAAACCGTAATTTTCGTTACATTTCGCTAAATTTCTTCATAGTTAGTATCACACAAGAATCTTTTCTGAGAGTCAGGGGCATCACAGGAGACTTTGGTTGGAACCTTGGCATCGATGGACTGCTATTCAGAGAGATACCGACCGAGGTCAGTAGGAATTAAAAACACTGCTGTAGCAATTGATAATGCACGGCGCAGCGAGACTCCCAGGAAGCGAATCGCATGAAAGACGAGTTTCTCGCCACCCTATCTCACGAATTGCGATCACCTCTCAACGCCATGCTAGGGTGGGCTAAACTGCTCCTCACCCGCAAGTTTGACGAAGCCACTACTAAAAAAGCGATCGCTTGCAGCAGTTAATGTGGAATCTTCTTTCTAATGCCATCAAGTTCACAACTAGCTTGAAAGTGCTGAGTAAGAAGATAGAGCTTTCAGTGCTTGTTTATTTATTTGTACGCGACGCCGTATTAGGGTGCCTAATGATTCTCTTCGGCTTGGTTGCCACAGGTTCCAAAGGAGTCCCACTGAAACTCTGCTAACAGGAGGACACTTCCTCCCATGATGATTCCAGTGGTGAGAAATTGCCAAGTACCAACGTAGGGCAGAATTGGGATACTGAGCAGGTGAACTAAGGCGGTGAGGATTAAGGTACGCGATCGCATCCCCACTCCTGTACATAGGTAACCAATTGCTACTAACCCTAACCACAGGGGACAAAGGTTCATTAACACCCAACCCCAACCTAGGAAAATACCTAAATCTGTAATAACTACCCCGAATAACATTAAACCTATCCAACTATCGAGAATCCAGCCTAGTCCCTCTTTCCTTAACCAAGACGGTGTCAAAGTCATCATGCCCACCGTACCAATTACAGAGAGAACTGACCACCACACAGCTTGGGTAACCCAACTAACAGGCACAAATTGAGCGGTTGCAAAAATTATTAAAGAGATGACACCCCAGACGATGCAAGCTTGATCAAGTTGTGTATAGAACGTTGAAAAGAGTGTAAAATTTCCAATTTGCCAATGAAAGCGCCAAAGTCCAGGAATATCGGGAAGGTCAAGAACACCTTGTTTCCGGCATAATAGTGGTGCGTTTGGATTGAAATAAGTCATAGCGGTGTTACTGAAAATCCAAATAAATAAATGAATGTTTTAAGGTAAGGTTCTAATATTTCGTTCAGGAACGAAACGAAACTAATAACATAATCGTCTTTCAGTAAGGCTTGCTGTAACTCTATCGACAGAAATGATTCCCTCACCTGTAAAGTCTGCCTGGAGAGATAATCTTACGGAAAAAATTTAAATATAAATTCGAGACGTTCCTAGACTAATCGATGGAGTGAGTTATCTAATTTATCTAGAATTAAATAAGATTTAGTAGTTTAATTGACAGCGTTTATCCTGTCATTCAGTTAATATGCGACCTTCTCAAGCCTTCCTCTTGACATACTGACGAAAGGATTTTATATATCTATAGCAGGAACCTCATAACCTTGAGTTTATTGCCCATGAGGGATTCCGGCTCGATAGGCGGTTAATAAGTTAAGGGATGTAGAGTTATAACCTGTACCATGAACACTGCTATTTCGGATCGAGCTTGCAGCCTCCCCAGTAAACCACTGGAGCTATTTGCTGAAGTAATTCAAAAAGGTCAGATAGAGCGTGCCGATCGCTATAGATTGAGGACAGTAATTTTGAACTATTCTCTGACCGAAGAAGAAAACGATTCCATCACCCGACTACTCTACTCCGTTCGCAGAGGTTTACTCAAAGTGGTAGATTAACGATAACTTCATAAAAGATTTGTAAAAATTTTACAGAAAGAAGCTATCTAATTAGATATAATCCAAAAGATTAAAACCTCTGGTCAAAGCTGCTGAAAGATTTGAAGTGGAGCTTGCTGTCTTGGTAGGAGATTCTAAATCGTCTACTATATCAGTAGTCGTGAAAGTTTGTAGAGTTGTAATCAAGGAAAAAGCTCCTAGGAAGTGAACTCCTAGGAGCTTAGTGTCCTATCGTTAGCCTTGCTTATAGCGATTCTCAGTTGCATAGACCACACGGTAGGGCACAATACCAAAGTCCATACAAATGACCTGTATTGCACCCAATAGAGAAGCGCTATGTATATTAGCTCTGGCTGACGGGTTCTTTAGCCAAGAATTTCTCCAGTTCTGTCAAAGCGTCAGCATCCACTTTAGTCTGCATTGGGCAGAATTTGGGACCGCACATCGAGCAGAATTCAGCGGTTTTATAGATATCCGCTGGTAACGTTTCGTCGTGGTATTCCCGTGCACGTTCGGGGTCGAGGGATAATTCAAACTGACGGTTCCAGTCGAAATTGTAACGGGCTTTAGAGAGTTCGTCATCGCGATCGCGTGCCCCCGGACGATGCCGCGCAATATCCGCCGCATGAGCTGCAATTTTATAGGCAATCAACCCATTTCGCACGTCTTCTGCATCCGGTAAACCCAAGTGTTCCTTCGGCGTCACATAGCACAGCATTGCTGTACCGTACCATCCAGCCATTGCCGCACCAATCGCAGAGGTGATGTGGTCATAACCAGGAGCAATATCTGTCACCAATGGACCCAGCACGTAGAAAGGTGCTTCGGAACACTCTTCCATCTGCTTTTTGACATTAAACTCGATTTGATCCATCGGTACGTGACCCGGCCCCTCTACCATCACCTGTACGTCATGTTCCCAAGCTTTGCGAGTCAGCTGTCCCAGCGTTTTCAGTTCAGCCAGTTGAGCTTCATCAGAGGCATCGTGGGTACATCCAGGACGAAGTGAATCCCCTAAACTGAAGGACACATCGTATTTTTTGAAAATCTCAATGATGTCGTTGAAGTGGGTGTAGAGCGGGTTTTGCTTGTGGTGGTGCAGCATCCATCGTGCTAGGATGCCGCCGCCGCGAGAGACGATTCCTGTAAGGCGGTTTTTCACCAAAGGCAAATGCTCGATTAGAATCCCGGCATGGATAGTTTGATAATCTACCCCCTGTTGAGCGTGTTTCTCTATTACATGGAGAAAATCATCAGGGGTCAGCTTTTCAATGGTACCGTGAACGCTTTCTAAAGCTTGGTACACGGGTACGGTTCCAATTGGTACGGGTGAGGCGTTGATGATGGCAGTGCGAATCTCATCTAAATTGCCGCCACCAGTGGACAAGTCCATCACGGTATCAGCACCGTACTTCACCGCCAACTTCAGCTTATCAACTTCCTCATCCAGATTGGACGAGTTGGGAGAGGCTCCGATATTGGCATTCACCTTACACTTTGAGGCAATACCAATAGCCATCGGCTCTAGATTGGTGTGGTTGATATTAGCCGGGATAATCATCCGTCCCCGCGCCACTTCCTCTCGAATCAACTCAGGTGGGAGGTTTTCCCGTTGAGCGACGTATTGCATTTCTTCAGTAATCACACCCTGACGGGCATAGTGCATCTGAGAAACATTAGTCTGCCCACGCCGCTTGGCAATCCATTCAGTCCGCATATTGAATTCCTCGAATAAACAGCTTCCCTCCGCTGGTATTACCCAGTCTCAGGTTCTAAGGGACTGTCTCAGCCTGGTTGTTACAGGCACCCCTAGCTATGGTTGAGGATTATATCACC
>DATNQT010000360.1:0-11023 GCA_036703885.1 Candidatus Sericytochromatia bacterium | reverse complement strand
GGAACCTTAGCATCCAAAAGTGCGATCGGTCCGTGCTTCATCTCTCCCGCTGGATAGCCTTCCGCGTGAATATAGCTAATTTCCTTCAGTTTCAGCGCGCCCTCCAGTGCAATCGGGAAGTTAATCCCCCGTCCCAAAAAGATAAAGTCTTGCGTTTCGGCAAAGCTGTGTGCCAATTCCTCGATATAACGTTCCTGACTTTCCAGAATCATCTCAATCTGCGCTGGCAGCTGCCGCAAGCCAACTAAAATCTCCTCCAAGCGCGTCGCTGTTAACGTCTGACGCCGCCATGCTAAATCCAAGGCTAAACAGTAAAATGCCACCAATTGGGTCACAAAGGTTTTGGTTGCGGCAACACCAATTTCAATCCCTGCATGAGTTTCGATAATGCGATCGACTAACGGCGCAAGAGAACTTTCCGCACGATTGGTAATGCCTAACAATCGCGGCTCATACTTAGGTAATTGACCGAAGCGACGGCGTTTTTCCATTTCCAGTGCGGCTAGCGTGTCAGCCGTTTCTCCAGACTGCGTAACGCCAATCGTTAGGGTATTTGCGGTTAGCGGCGCGGGTGCGTAGCGAAACTCGGAGGCATACTGCACCATTGTCGGGATTCCTGCCAGTTGTTCTAGCAAGTATTTCCCGACTAAACTCGCGTGCCAACTGGTACCGCAGGCAAGGATTTGAATCTGTTCTAAATCGGCATACAGTTCTGGTGTCAAACCTAGGTTTATGGGGGATTGAGTGATATCAGAAGGGTTCCAGCTATCATTCAGGTAAGTTTCTAAACAAGTCCGCACTACTCCCGGTTGCTCGTAGATTTCCTTGAGCATGAAGTGCCGGAATCCCTGTTTTTCCACCAATACGGGATTCCAGCTAAGAGTGCGGGGGTGTTTTTTCAGTCTGTCCCCTGCAAAGTTGTAAACTTCAACGCCTAAAGGGGTTAGTCGTGCCAGTTCCCCATTCTCCAGCGTCAGTACGGCACTTGTATGAGGCACGAGGGCTGGTGTATCGGAGGCACAGAAGAATTCTCCCTGACCAAAGCCAATGGCTAAAGGAGCTTGTTGCCGTGCGACAATCAGTTCATCGGCATAGTCAGCCGAAATAACTGCGATCGCAAATGCTCCTCTGAGTTTATTCACCGCATACCGCACTGCCTCTAGTAAAGGGGTTGGTTGTACAGACGTGGGTGCTGGGGGTTGGTGCAAAAACTCAGCAATTAAGTTAGGGATAACTTCTGTATCTGTATCAGAGCGAAACTCATATCCCCGCGCCTTTAATTCTTCTCGCAACTCCCGATAGTTTTCAATAATCCCGTTCTGCACCACCGCCACCCGTCTTGCACTATCTGTATGAGGATGGGCGTTATACTCCTCTGGCTTACCGTGAGTTGCCCAGCGCGTATGTCCGATGCCGATTTGAGCTGGATTGACTTCCCGTTCTAGCTTTTCCCGCAGGTTGTAGAGTTTTCCCTTCGCCCTAACGCAGTGAATCTCACCTTCCAAAACCGTGGCAATTCCCGCAGAATCGTAGCCCCGGTACTCCAGTTTTTCTAACCCTGCCAACAAAATGCTCGTAGCCGACTGAGTGCCAATATAGCCAACGATTCCACACATCTTCCTACCTCACTGCTCACTTCACACATCATGCTTTACAAGCTACTTGCCCGTTCATCGCACGTCAAGCCGCTACGCGGAGTCATTGGTCATTGGTCATTGGTTTCTTCGCTCACACTTGACTAATGACAAAAAAAGAGGAGGCAATTGCTGCTTCCTCAGAACGTCTAAATCCCAATGCATCTTAAAAGACGCTTACTATAGCTAAACCACAACCGTAAAAACCAAGAGGTTTAACCGACTTTTTAGTAAGCCAAACCCATGCTACGAGTGGTTTCTGCGCCTAGATATACCCGAATGCTCAGAAAATCGGTAGGACAAGCGGTTTCGCACCGCTTGCAACCTACACAGTCTTCTGTGCGTGGAGATGAGGCAATCTGACCTGCTTTACAGCCATCCCAGGGAACCATCTCTAGAACGTCTGTTGGGCAAGCCCGAACGCATTGCGTGCAACCAATGCAAGTATCGTAAATTTTGACGGTATGAGACATTTAATAACAACTCCAAAAAGAGAGTTTTCCACCCTTGAGTGAGACTCAGGATCAAGGGATAGTTTACCTTAGTGCTTTCACCCCCTTAGACAAGAGGTAACAGAACTTCAAATTCTTTAACAGAAAGCTTCGTTTGGGTCGCGATCGCCAAGTTCTAGTCAGAGGCTTGTCACCAAGAAGTACAGAGTACGCGGTATTACTGAATTTTCTACTAAAAGGTGTGTATTAATTATAACATACTTAGTCCTCAGCCCCCAAACCTGGTACGGCTATCCGAATACTGGTAAATCCCCCTGTCGAATTGCGGTTTCCCTCACTGACTATAGGTTTGAGCCTCGGCATTATAGAAGAGTGTGAAGCAACAGTTGATGAACAAAAGGACTAAAGAGGTAATTCACATATGGCTCTGATTCGTTGGCAACCGCTCCAAGAAATGGAAACCCTACGCCGTCAAATGGATCAAATGTTCGACGATATAAGTGGATTGAATCGCACTCAGCAAGTAACTTGGCAGCCTGCCATTGAACTACAAGATACGAATGAAAATGTAGTTCTGCGAGCAGAACTACCAGGCATCGAAGGTAAAGATTTGGATGTGCGCGTGACTCGTGAAGCTGTTGCCATCAGTGGCGAACATCGTTACGAGAAGAAAAATGACGAGAAAGGTTTCTTCCGCTCCGAGTTTCGCTACGGGAAGTTTCAACGAGTAATTCCTCTGCCAGTAGCTGTCCAAAACGATCAGGTTAAAGCTGATTTTACGAATGGCATCCTGACGCTGACACTACCCAAGGTAAATGCTGCAAAAAATCGTGTCGTCAAGCTCAATCTAACTGAGCCTGCGGTGGCGATTGAGACCTCTAATGAGCAGCCACTGAACAATGAAACTAACGATGTTTGGGAGTCACAAACCTCAGAAGCTGCTGAACCTGCTGCTGTATAGGGTTAATAAAAAGAGCTATAGGCTAGAGGTTGGGAATATAAAATAGCTGAGTCCTCAGTTCCTTTCTCAAGCTCTATTAATCCTTGGCTCCTCTGAAGGATTAGAACTAAACATTTAACCGCTGAGTCGCCTCTACTTGAATGGTAGGACTTCTCAGTGGCTATTTTTTATCTGTCCATCTTAGGTTTGAGGGAGTATTCAAGAGACCTCTTGCAAAAATACAAAGAACCCCTCCCTGAAACGGAGAGGGAGTAAGATTTCCTCCTCCGTTTCGGGGGGATTGAGGGGGGTCAATTCGACTTTGGCAAGAGGTCTAAGCTAGAAAGTCCTCAGATTCACGGGAGTATCATCTACTGGTATAAACCTGACGGCAACAACTGGAAGTTAAACTCACCCTTAGCCCAGACAATCTCGCCCAACTTAAAAAACATCTGCCAGAATATTTCCGAATTCCGTAGAATCACTGTTTTCTCTTAAAGCCCATCCTGGCAGGATTGTTGCCTATAAAGGTAGTAAGGACAGTGCCACCGTGGCTATCCTCTTTGTCCCTACTAATTTTTATACAATCTCCGCTATATAACTAGCGGTGTCAATCTACCAATAAGTGAGCTGGAATGAATCAAACTCTTACACTGGTGCAATGGATTCTCCCTATTGCCCTCATCTTCCTCGGATGGTTAGCTGGGCTAATTTTTGAAAGAGTTGTTTTCAAAAGGCTGAAAGAACTCGCTGCCAAAACTCAGTTCCCAGGGAATGAATTAGTTTTTAAATCTATACAAAGAATGCCAATCCTTTGGTTCTTCTTAGTAGGGGTTTATGGTGCTGTTCTCAGTCTGCGTCTCGATGCTACACTTTCTGGGCTTCTTCAAAAAATCATAACTGGTATTGTCTTGTATACAGTCACTCTTATCCTAGCTAGACTTGCTAGTGATTTTGTGACTTTATACAGTCAGAGAATAGAAGGACTTTCTGCCTCTTTACTTTCTAACCTTGCACGAATCATCGTTTTAATGCTTGGAATTTTAATGATTCTTCAAGCAATGGGTATTTCTATCACACCAATCTTAGCAACCTTGGGGATTGGTGGTTTAGCTTTTGCCTTAGCGTTTCAAGATACTCTTTCAAACTTATTTTCTGGGCTATACCTAATTATTTCTGGACAAGTCAGAACAGGTGACTATGTAAAACTGGCAACTGGAGAAGAGGGCTATGTTAACGATATTACATGGCGAAACACTACAATTAAAGAACTGCCTAATAATATAATTGTTGTTCCTAATAAAAATTTAGCTTCTGCAATTTTTAAAAATTACCATCTACCTGTTAAAGAAATAATTCTACAGATTCCAGTTGCGGTCAGCTACGATAGTAATCTTGAGGAAGTTGAACGAGTAACAGTCGATGTAGCTAAAGAAGTTATGCAAACTGTCATAGGTGGCGTACCTGATTTTGAGCCATTCATTCGCTATCAAGAATTTGAGGATTTTCACATTAGATTAATTGTATTTATCAGAGTTGTAGAATTTTTCGATCAAGGCATTGTTAGACATGAATTTATTAAAAGGTTGCACAAACGGTATCAACAGGAAGGTATAGAAATCCCTTATCCAAGCCGAACTGTGTATTTAAGAGAAAGAGAAAAATAAAAGCAGTGCGATCGCTAGAGCTTCAGTAGCCTAATAGCAGAATTAGGCAAAAAAAGAGAGGATGTTGTTTCGACAACATCCTCTCCTTCTATTTCAAACCCTCAGAGTGCTTGCGCCCTCAACCAGGCAACGGGCAAAGCCAACAACTTCCGCGATTTAGAAACATACGCTCTTTGGGTAAAAACATCGTACTGGTTGCGTTCTATAACATCCAGAATTCCCTGGTAAAGCATCAATGCCGCCCAAACCGGCCAACGGGAGTCGCGGCTGAGTCCCCTAATCCCACTTTCTGCCTCAGTAAAGAACTTACGCGCCCGTTGAATTTGGAAGCGCATCAATTCGCGCCAACGGTCATCAACAACGCCATTGAACAAGTCTTGCTCTGTATAATCAAACAGCGCTAATTCCTCTAAGGGCAAGTAGATTCGACCCCGGCGGGCGTCTTCCCCAACATCTCGGAGGATATTGGCTAATTGATTAGCGATGCCTAAAGCGATCGCTTCTTCCACAGGGTCATTGCCGTTTAGCTGGCAATCCCAAGGGGCTTTACTATCCGAATTGTCAAAACCTAGGACGGGGCTAGTCATTAAACCCACCGTACCAGCGACCCGATAACAGTAGAGCTTTAACTCATCAAACGTGTCATAGCGGCTGCGATGCAAATCCATGCGCTGACCCGCAATCATATCCCGAAATGGCTGAATATCGAGCGGGAAGCGTTCCAATGTATCAACCAAAGCCACATCGCCGTCGTCTAGCGGCTGCCCTGCAAAGACAGATTCCAGCTGTTGTTCCCACCGATCTAGGGTTTCGGGTGTCGTTAAGCGCGATTGAGGACCATCCATCAGTTCGTCAGTACGCCTACACCAGACGTATATCGCCCAAATAGCTCGACGTTTTTCCTCTGGCATCAACAGGGTAGCCAGATAAAACGTCTTGGAGTACTTTGCCGTAATCTGACGGCAGAATTCGTAAGCATCCGACCGGGAGGCCAGCGGCGTTATCATGCGCGGAGAGTTAGGCAGTTGGAGCATTCGTTGCAGGCAGCAAGCTAGGGACTAGGGGTTAGGGACTGGGGGCTAGGGTTGTAGAAGCGAGTTGCACTTCTGACTCTTTGCGACTGACGCCTTTCTCCTGACTCCTCGCAATAGCCTGCGCTGTCAGCTTACCAGAAAGTACGGCACCCTCCATACTAGCCAAGTAACGTTGCATGGTGTAATCGCCTGTTAAATAAAAATTAGCGATCGGTGTTTCTTGCGAGGGGCGGTGCTGTTGGCGTCCTGGGGTTGCCTTGTAGACAGAACGCGGAGTCTTGACGACGTGATATTTCAGCAGTTTAGCTGGGTTCTCACTGCCGAAGTGGTCAGGGAAGAGTTTGATCAACTCTGCCATTGTGGCATCTACAATTTCCGAGTCAGATTTGCTAATCCAATCTTTTGCGGGTGCTAAGACTAATTCCAGCATCGAGCGATCGGGGTTAGCATATTCCCGGCAGGTATTGCTCATGTCAGCATAGACACTCAGCAAAGGCGATCGCGAAAATAGCAAATGGTCGATCTCCGTCAACTTACGATCAAACCATAGATGCACGTTAATTACAGGAACGCCTTCTAAGCCATCCAGCAGCTTGAAGAAATCCATCTGTTTCCAGGGGGCAGGTAGCATCACCTTTAACGGGTCAACAGGCATCGCCGAAACGTACAAATCCGCTGTAAAAACTTCATCCTGTGACCCATTCAACCCCCGGATCAGGAACCCTTTCACCGTTCCATCTGAATTGAGCAAGATTTCTTTGAGCGGTACATTCAACCGCACTTCTCCACCTCGTTCAGTGATATGGTCTACCATCGGCTGACACAACCGTTCAGTAGGCGCACCATCTAGAAACGCCATCTTCGAGCCATGCTTTTCTTGCAAGAAGCGATTCAAGGCAGTGAGGAGGATGGTGGAAGAAATTTCATCCGGGCCGATAAAGTTCAGCGATTTGCTCATAGCAATAAACACTTCTTTATTGACTCGTTCCGGAATGTTTTGCTTGCGTAACCATTCTGTCCAGGAGTACTCGTCCATCTCCTCAACATACTTTTGCCCGTGGATGATTGCTGGAATTAGCCCTAAGCCAAAGCGAATCTTCTCCGGCCAAGTGAGCATATCGTTGTTCCGCAGAATCGCCACGATGCCGTTGAACGGTGCCGGTAAATTTGGGAAGTCAAACCGGGAGTAAGTACCGGGTTTTTCTGGCTGGTTGAAGATCATCGTGTGTTCTTTCCACTGCAGCCGATCTTCGATATCCAGCTCTTTAAACAGTTGCAGCATATTGGGGTAGGCACCAAAGAAGATGTGCAAACCAGTTTCGTACCAGTCTCCATCTTCATCTTTCCAGGCCGCAACTTTGCCACCGAGAACGTCTCGGCTTTCCAGAACAATCGGGGTATGACCCGCGTCAGTAAGGTATTTTGCGCAGGAAAGACCTGCTAGACCGGCTCCAGCGATCGCAACTCGCATTTGTTTGTTGGTACTACTCTTGAATAAAGACTTATCGGTGTTCTTCCGCACTCATTATACTTTGCATTCTGTTACATATTGAAGCTAAACCAAATAATTCTCCTAATTTTCGCGTCTTTTAAAATTTGCTGTAACATTTGTAAGCCTCAGCATTATCTCATCACGACTCGCTCAACGGGGAAGAAAAGCCATGAGTCAAGATAATAGGGATCAACCCTCTCCCCTCAGCCGAGAAGATTTTGCCCTAGCCAACGAGCTAGCATCTGTCAGAGAACAGCGGCAACGCCTCTATGACAAGCTTGACAGCTCCCTCAAAGCCTTGTTCAGCCATTGTGAATGGAGAATCACCTGCTATGACGGTTTAGCAGAACTCGTGGTAGTCTGCCCCAGCCTTGTAATATACAAGCGGCTGCACAATCGGGCTGAAACAATTCACAATCGGTTTCGAGATACTGCCAAAGTCAAGCATAGCCGCTTTCAGCTCTCCTTCCCCCAATCCTTTAGAGCATTTTACGAGCATGAAGTGAGCTTAGAGGATTGAGCCTTCCCATCGGTAGAGCAATAGCGCTCTTCCATCACTCTCGGATAAGTTGACGAGCTTGCGAGGATACAGCCAACGGAAAATTAAGGTTTTACCCCAGACTGACGGAAGAGCAATAGGAATGATTGTTCGATGTCAACTAGTCTTGGTAGCAAGATACGCCCTAACCTCTAAGATTAAGGCGACGTTGCCAAGAATTCTGAATGGAGTTATCGCCTAGTCGGCGCGGGTTTAATAATATTTAAGCTTCCCACTGATGGGCTAGTTAAACCCGCCCCTACAACGTTGCAACGGTACACGGTTATCGGTGAAAAAACCTAAACGATACGGAAGATAAACGGGTAGCGATAAGACTGGTTGGAATTGTTCAAAGACTGTAGGATTGCCAGAATTGGCGGTACCCAATGGAAAAGATAAAATATGGGGACTAGGATTAACCCCAACAATCCCAAAGTTATGAAAACTAACACTCCAACAATTACTTCATAGACCCATACGTTGAGGTGGAAGTTAATCGCTTCTTTAGCACTTTCCTTAACAATTGGGTCTTCTGATACGAACAAAATCGCGATCGGTATCGCAATAGACACAACTAAAGAACTAAAAAAGATTGACCCATGAGCTAGCGCCGATAAAAGTTTTCGTTTGTCCGGATCGTATTCCACTACCATAAAATTTTCTTCCTGATTTAATCAAATCTTCCTTGCCTATACTCACGACTTTATCACGCACCTCTGTAAAAACAGGTGGTAAATGCCGTCCCAAATGAGGGAGGCTAACGCGAAAAGCCGGAATCCCAGTTCAAGGCTGAGATGGACTTTTATAGAAACGCCTATATATCCCACGTCTTTTTATATGAATATCCTGAAACTAGCACTGTGTACCGTGGGGCATACGGGAACTTACGCTTGGGGAGATTTGCCCAATAAGAGCGATTGGAGCAATCCTGTCACCTAACGGCGAGTTGATGAACCAAGAATCCCACGCACTCGATTGCCGTGGAAGTGTCAAAATGTTTCTTGAGAGTACCTACACTTAGGCTGATTGGATGTCCACTGAAATTCAGGCTGAACTGCAAGTCGCTGTTGAACACCGACGTAACTTTGCGATTATTTCCCACCCAGACGCGGGTAAGACAACGCTGACTGAAAAGCTCTTACTCTACGGAGGTGCTATTCATGAAGCGGGTGCGGTGAAGGCACGGAGGTCACAGCGCAAGGCGACCTCTGACTGGATGGCAATGGAGCAACAACGGGGAATTTCGATTACCTCAACCGTATTGCAGTTTGAGTATCAGGATTGTCAAATTAATCTGCTAGATACTCCCGGTCACCAAGATTTTAGTGAAGATACCTATCGTACCCTCGCGGCAGCAGATAATGCGGTGATGCTGATTGATGCGGCTAAGGGTCTAGAACCGCAAACGCGGAAGTTGTTTGAAGTCTGTCGGATGCGCAGTCTGCCGATTTTTACTTTCGTTAATAAGCTCGACCGTCCAGGGCGCGAACCTTTGGACTTGCTGGATGAGATTGAGCAGGAACTAGGGTTGCAGACTTATGCGGTAAACTGGCCGATTGGGATGGGCGATCGCTTTAAGGGTATCTTTGACCGACGCAATCAGCAGATTCACCTGTTTGAACGCAGTGCCCACGGGGCGCATGAGGCGAAAGATACTGTCATAGATTTGGGTGACCCTAGAATTGAAGAGCTATTAGAGCAAGACCTTTACTACCAGCTCAAGGAAGATTTAGAACTGATTGAAGGGGTGGGTTCTGAACTAGATTTAGAACTCGTCCATCAGGGTAAAATGACGCCCGTGTTCTTCGGCAGTGCGATGACCAACTTTGGCGTCCAACTGTTCCTGGATTCCTTTCTAGACTACGCCCTGAAACCAGAAGGACGTAACTCTACAGCCGGAGCACTTCCTCCGACTTATCCGGAGTTCACGGGTTTTGTCTTCAAGCTGCAAGCGAATATGGACCCGAAACACCGAGATAGGGTGGCATTTGTACGGGTTTGCACGGGCAAGTTTGAAAAAGACATGACGGTGAATCATGCCCGTACTGGCAAAGTGGTACGTTTGTCAAGACCCCAAAAACTATTTGCTCAAGACCGGGAATCAATTGATGTTGCCTATCCGGGTGATGTGATTGGTTTGAATAATCCGGGGGTTTTTGCGATCGGGGACACAATTTACAACGGCAAGAAGTTAGAGTACGAAGGCATTCCCTGTTTTTCCCCAGAACTGTTTGCTTATTTGAGAAATCCCAACCCTTCCAAGTTCAAGCAATTTCATAAGGGGGTTTTGGAGTTGCAAGAAGAAGGGGCGGTGCAAATCATGTACTCAGCGGATGAGGCAAAGCGCGACCCAATCCTCGCTGCTGTTGGGCAGCTTCAATTTGAGGTGGTACAGTTTAGGATGCAGAACGAGTACAACGTCGAAACAACGTTGGAAATGTTACCTTACAGCGTTGCTCGTTGGGTAGCTGGGGGTTGGGAAGCACTCAAACAGGTGGGGCGTTTGTTCAACACTGTAACGGTAAAAGATAACTGGGGACGACCAGTGCTGTTATTCAGGAATGAATGGAATTGCCAGCAGGTGGAATCTGATCATCCAGAGTTGAAGTTGAATACCACAGCACCTGTGGTTTCGGGTCAGGAACCCGTGTCTTCGTAATGTAAGGATTGGACAAGGTGCGATCGCCTTCTGTCTATATGGACATATAGCAGTAGTCACATAGGCTCTTGACAGTGTTGAGCGCCCTCGCACCCCAAAAATACTATGTTTTTACTCAACACTCAGTTCACAGTGAGCGTTCGACTGAACTTCGACAGGCTCAGTTGCCGCGTCTCCGCCCTGAGCGTTCGACTGAGCGCTCACGCCGAAGTCTTGTCGAAGGGTCACGCCGAAGTCACTCAGCACTCAGCACTTTGCTATATCTACTGCACAGTAGTCCTAGTGCGTTGATTTTGTTCTTCAAAGGAGTAAATGGCGTTTCCGTAAATTCCGCAGACTTGTATTACTTAGCTAGATTTTTCGGTAGAGGCGGGTCAGCCTACTGAGCGGTGTTTGAGCGATTTATTAAATAATACTATTGGCGTTTGCATCGTAAAAACACTTAATATATTCTTAATTTGGCGAGTTTACAGGCATTCCAGCTCACCCTAGATAGCGATAGGGGGTATTAACCTGTATATCTTTATTACCTGGATGTGCTAATTTACCAATTTCGTATTACGCTGTATAACATTAGTGTCCTAACTGTATTCAATAGGTTTGTTTA
>DATNQT010000359.1:0-6505 GCA_036703885.1 Candidatus Sericytochromatia bacterium | reverse complement strand
CAGCCAGGGTCTGTCGTCGGTTCACGGCAATAGCTCGTAGTGACAGCCGCTTCATCCGGGGGGCAAACAGTTCGTCGCCCGCATCAAAAGTGTGGGACATCGCTACCGGATTTTGCATTCAGACATTGATGGTCGATCGGTTGTATGAATGTACTTTCGATCAAATTCGGATTCTAACTTAAGTTAGAGTCAGCCTTCTACTCCGCGATGGCATGGTTAATCTATCAATTTGCAGTGTAAAAAATTTAACTTGCTATAGGCGACAGCTTGAAGGCGACCACCTATATTGAATTTATGCAAACAGTCATGCAAATGGATCGAGCAAGTAAATTGCACGGTTCTATTTTTTTGGGAGATAGGCAAGCGCGTAACAATTGAGCTGCCTATCTTTTTGTAGCACAACGAAGCTCAATCTTTACCCTGTCTGGGTTTGGGGCGGGTTGTCACCCCCCCAGGTAAGATGTAAACACAGCGGAAACCAGCTATAATTCGCAGAATATTCTGATGATAATTCAGGAAAAACTAACTAGAAAAACATATTTTGAGTATGGTGTAGGAAAGTTAGAGGCACTCTGTCATGCAGCAGGGATAACCGCCAAAACCCCACAGATACTAGAGATGTTTCAATCCCTAACTTCACCCTGGAGTAACCAAACTATTCAAAATTATCCGCTATGGTTATCTGATGTCGCAGATGACCATACTCCCTTTGAATTTTCAGTAGCTTTCGAGGGCAATCAGCCGGAATTGCGAATTTTGTTTGAAGCTCAAGGTAACTCTCCAAATCTTGAGTCATATTGGCAGGCAGGGCTTCAGATTAACCAGTTGCTTGTAGATGTCTTCAAGGTCAACCTCGAGCGGTTCTATGCAATTGAAGATATTTTTTATCCCAAAAATTTAGAGGCAAAATTCGTACTGTGGCATAGTGTTTGTCTTTGGGCAGAGCGAGAGCCGAAATTCAAGCTCTATCTCAATCCACAAATTCAGGGTAAGAGCCAGGCGGCTGCAGTAATTAAAGAAACTTTAATTCGCCTTGGCTTTGCGAGTGCCTGGTCAACCTTAGCTGAAATTTCATCCCAACGCGGACTAGGCAAAGACGAATTTTGTTACTTCTCCCTCGATCTATCTCACGGGCAGGATGCTAGAGTAAAAATTTATTTACGACACTATGACGCAACACCAGAATACTTGGAAAAGGTGCTAAGTATAGCCCGTAACTATGTGCCAGGAGATGCAACAGAATTTTGTCAAGCAATGGCAGAGGGAGTTCACTTGTTCTCAGCCAAGCCAATCATTTCGACTTTTGCCTTCGTGACAGGAGATGATGTTACTCCCTCAAGCGGAACTTTGCACTTACCAATTGCTCACTACGCTCCCAATGATGCTATAGTTCGAGACCGCCTGCATAATTATTTTACGAAACACAATTTGCCACTCTCTAGCTACAATTCAATTATTGAAGCATTTGCAACCCGTCCTCTTGAAGAGGGAATTGGGATACACCAATATACCTCACTCCGGCGGGAAAATCAAGAGCAACGAATAACCTTGTATTTGGCTGTAGAAGCGCACAAAGTTAACCATCCTCAAGACACAGTAGAAACAAAAATTATGAAAACTCCGTCGCCATTGGAGGAGATAGTTTGGCATTACGAACACAATAGCGTTACCAACCACCCATTCCTACAGCGCTTGCAGGAAGAGCAAGTTAATCCCACCCATCTCTGGATTTTACTTGCCAATGCTCAGAAGGGCATCGTCGAAGATTTCGCCCGTCGCCTTGCTAGTGTTATTGCCCGAATTGATGATGAGAGAATTCGTTGTATTCTTACTAAACAGTTGAATGATGAATTGGGGGATGGAGACTTTTCTCGCACCCATCGAAAGCTATTTAATAAACTCATGACAGCAATCGCTACCTGGCAACCGACGATAATAACCGAAGCAACTTTTGCTCCGGGAAAAGAGCTGAGTCAGTATATGGAAGAGGTATACTCAGACCCAAATCCGTACATTGGAGTGGGAGCAGCAATCATCATGGAAATTCGCGGCAAACAGTTCGATATATGTGTAGGCAAGGAGTTTCGTCGGACAAAAGTCGAGCTTTCCTCCTGTGAATGGCTAACAATGCACGAGGAACTCGAACTCGATCATGCTGAGGAATCTCTCACTCTAGCCCGCCTCATACCAGACTCGAATGAGATGATAGAAGCTGTACGGAGAGGTGCAGATAGAACTAACACTGCACTAACGAATTTTCTCAATAGTGTTTACCAACTATGCTTGATCTCATAGAAATAGAAAACCAAAGAGGAAACTTTCATGTCAGTTGTTGAAGTTAACTCTTTGCGCCAACAATTTCCCCTGTTCAAGGAACGGAACTACCTAGCAACTCACAGCCTTGGTTGTCTTCCTCATGAAGCGTTTTTAGATATTGAAGAGTACAAACAAAGCCTACTCTTGGGTAGGCGAGCGTTACCTGCTTGGCTAGAAAGGTATGAGGAAATATTCGGGCTGATCGAACGACTTCTCAATGCCCCATCTGGATCGGTAGCACTGGGGCCGAGCGCTACCGCCTGTCAAGCTGCGATCGCAGCTACCCTGAACCCGACTGCCAAACAGAATTGCATCATAATTTCCGAGCTAGACTTTCCATCCTGTCGCTATCTTTGGGCTGCTCAATCTCGTCGAGGGTTTCAAATTACTGAAGTTGCGGCTGTCGATAAAATATCTATTCCCGCCGAGGCTTTGGTAGCAAAAATCGACGAGCGAGTAGCAGTGGTAGCAATATCCTTAGTGTCCTATCTCAATAGTTCTCGCATTGACATTAATGCGGTTATTGCGGCTGCCCATAGAGTAGGGGCGATCGTCATTCTTGATGCCTATCAAGCTGTTGGTCTGATTCCGTTAGACGTGACAACACTTGATGTTGATGTGGTAGTTGGCGGCACTCACAAATGGCTGGGGGGAGGACTAGGTTTAGCCTTTGCCTACGTTCGTCCATCCCTTGCAGAACAACTTGAACCAATCTATCCAGGTTGGTTTAGTCACTCTAATCCCACCGCATTTGAATCAACATTTACACCCGTTCCTGGGGCTCGACGGTTTCAGCAAGGAACTCCAGCGATGGAGCCTATTTATACCTCCCGTGCTGGACTTCGCTTTGCTCTTGAATTTGGTGTTGAGCAGATTTATCAGCGAAATCAGTCACTTACCACTTATCTCATTGCTGCTGCTGATGCCTACGGCATTAAAGTAAATACTCCGCGTACTTTAGGTACTCGGGGGGGAACAGTTTGTTTGGGAGTGAACAATCCTACGGCTGTAGCACAGGAGCTGGCGGAGCTAGGCATTGATGTTGACACGCGTTCTGAACTTGGGATCAGAGTGTCCCCTCATCTATGTAGTACCGAGGAAGAATGCGATCGACTTATAGAGAGCCTTATTAAGCTTACACATAAAAACTGAGGATTATAGATTTATGAACACAAGAGGAGAAGTATTCTTATGTCTTTACTCGCGCAGGCAGAGCAGTTCTTCGCAGCACTCGACGGTCATAATTTAGATGAGGTAATTGCTGCGATCGCTCCATCAGCTAACATCCGCACGCCTATAGGCTCATTCCGCTTGACAACTTTCGTTTTCCACAGTCGCCAAATAATATTAAAGACCGTGTAAGTTTACCCGCTCCGGTTGCCATCACCAGCAAACACCGTTTCTGACCACAGCTTGAAAGGTTCCTCGGAGGGTAAATACTCGACCGCCGACACGTTTTCTTGCTTCTAAAATGGTGACATCATGACCGACTGCTATTAATTCATACGCTGCCACTAAACCGGAAATACCCGCACCGATAACGACTACTTTTCGACGAGGCAATCCTTTGGGTAAAGCACCGGGGGAAGTTGGTTGTTGGGCTTGTACTCGATCGTAGGTTACAGTTGCGGCGATCGCAACAGCACTTCGCAATAAAAACTGACGGCGATTGATGTTGAACATAGAGGTAGGAAATGAAAGGATCGTTTTAGTTATTTCTGCAAGGCTAAACTTAATTGTTCCATAGCTGTGTTTTTTATGTTGCAGGCGTTTGCAGCAGGTACAAGAGACTCTTGGTAACGACAAATCAAACACATCTTATCTTTGAGTGTTGCTACAGCTATTAAAAGAGGTAGAGATTTTGGTGCCGTAGCCATAAAATAAAGTTCTTGTAGCTGTAATTTTCCCAACTGCTGTTTAATACTTAAATTCCCCAAATTAGTAATTACAATATCTATATCTATTCCTCCTAGAGATCTACCATCTGAAGTTTTCCCACCTTTGTTCACTTTACTAGATAATAAAGCTTTGGTTTTTAGTAGATCGTCAAATAATTTTCCATCTGCTACCAGTTGATCGAGCTGATATTTAACTTCACGGGCTAAATCCCAAAAATCGGTCTTCTGGCTTAATCGATGAGCGGTGAATGGTCGAGTAATGTATTCTCCCATATTTTCGCCAACATTAATTGTCAAATATTTGCGAACATTTACTGGTGTAAGACACTTAAAAATAATCTCGTTATGAGATTTTATCTCAGCAGCGATCGCCAAAAGAAATGTAGCGCATAAAGCACCGTGAACAGAAGTTTTTTCTTCCCGACAGCGAGCTACAAGCTTGGTAGTTTCCGCCGCAGATAGTGTCCAATAAAACAGGCGAATTGGAAATGTTTCTGCATTATTTAACTCGCGACTATTTCGATAAGTTGCTGTTAATATGGATTCCGCTTTTCTCGAATTATCTAAATCTTCCTCAACCCAATCTTTTGCAAGAACGGGGATAATTTCATCAACAGGAGGCAAGTCTGGTAAAAGCTCGCGAGGGCTGTCTGGTTCACCAATAAATTGCAAGATATCTCGGATCAGACAAGCTCCTGAGAAACCATCACCAATGCCATGATGAAAAGTAATTAATAGGTTAGAAAGATCGGGTGAGTGCAGCAACAATACGCGCATCAGGGGTTCTTCGCTCCAATTCAAAGGTTGAAGTAATTCTTTTACCATCTCCTGACACCAATGTTCTTCTCCCTGTCGCTGAATTACTCGCAGTGGAATAGGCGGAACATTTTCTGAGGAAAATTGTGGCTGATTTCGATCGTTAGTGACTATTTTTACTCTTAACCGAGAATGCCTCTGTTGCAGCCAAGCCAGAGCTTCAGTTAATAGATCGATGGTAAATGACCCTTTAACGGTCGCCGACAAGGTAACATTTTCCGGGCTGTTATTGTATGACAACCACATCAAATGTTCTGATGCTGTAAGAATGCGATTCATGGCAATTACAAAGATTTAAAATTGAGATGTATTCACAATCCGATACATTTAATTAGGTGGACTTAGTTATCAAAAATGTTTGGAAACGCTAGATCGGTGGGTTCTCTTGTAGATATGGCGATCGAACAAACCGATCGATCGAGCCAAACAATTACTGGGTAAGGAGTTATCCATTACCCATTACCAAAAATCCACATTAGCCCGTAAAGTCCCACCCAGAAGTTACTGCGATCGGCAATCGATCGGCAGTTGAATTTGGCACAAGTGGATAATAGATATCTGCTCGATCGCTGTTCGCCGCGAGCGTTGTCGTGTTGTGCCTCACCCGATCATACAACGCAGCGCAACTTTCGGTTGTATCCTTCTCTAAACTCAACCGCAGCACCTCTCCTTGTCCTGCAACAAAGCCTTTATTGGAGATGTAAATATCACCCTCTGCACCGATTTCTAAACCCGTCGGATTCGTTAGTTCATCGTCTGCGATCGTCGTGCGCGTTTGACCATCTGGAGATACTAGGACTTACGCATTGACAAATCAGCCCAAATATGAAGCAAGTGCTAAAATTACGGAATTCCTTTGGCAGGTAAAGTTTGGGCCATCACAAACAATTGCAAAAAGCCCTTAAATGCAGAGTTTTTGCGAGGGCTAAGTGCTTTAGCCGATGAGTTCGGTATAAGCAAAAATAACAGATTAGAACTTTCTAAAAGTCGATCGCACCTCGTCCCAGATTGTCGAGATTCGGCAAGTACATAAATCAGCAGCAGCAATATGTAAAAAATATGCTGATTTATGCAAAATTTATACAAACTTTACGTTTTTAACCCTAGTTGCCTCCTCAATCCGAGGACGGAAGAGGCAGCCAGTGACAGCACCAAGGGGCGATCGGGGGTAAGTTTTCGTTAGTTTTCGTTAGTTTTTGTTAATTTTTTATTACTAAATATGAGCAAATATTAATAAATATTAGTTTTGCCCACCCTTTTCCCCTAGGACGATCAAACTAAACCCGATGGCGTCGGCAATAACGACATCACCCCTGTATGAATGTACTTTCGATCAAATTCGGATTCTAACTTAAGTTAGAGCCAGCCTTCTACTCCGCGATGGCATGGTTAATCTATCAATTTGCACTGTAAAAAATTTAACTTGCTATAGGCGACAGCTTGAAGGCGACCACCTATATTGAATTTATGCAAAC
>DATNQT010000358.1:0-7066 GCA_036703885.1 Candidatus Sericytochromatia bacterium | reverse complement strand
AGAAGAGGTGTTAGGTGTTAGGTGTTAGATGTTGGGTAATAGCTGAATCCTTTTATATAGCCGTAGTCACATAGGTTAGGGAGGGTGTTAATCGCTCTCGCGCTTGGAAGCAACTGGATTTATACTCAGTTCACAGTGAGCTTGTCGAACTGCACTCAGTTCACAGTGAGCTTGTCGAACTGCACTCAGTTCACAGTGAGCTTGTCGAACTGCATTTTGCTATAAGTGTCAATCGTCCGGCAACTGATGAGGGCTACTTAGAACTTAGCACTATGCGATCGCGAGACTGCCGAACTGGAGGCTTAACCGATTTACGATTTGATACTCTCAACCAGCTAATCCCTCTAACTGGTATGGTGAGCAAGTTCAACTCATGGGGATATCGTGGCTTTGGATCGTTGGCTAGCCAGATCGGAGGCACCATCATTGGGTCATATTCAGCTATGATATCCACCACACCGGGGTTCGCTTTTAGCTCTACCCGTTGTCCCGGTCGGTAGCTGAGTGCCTCTTGCTGGTCAAAATTATCAGCACTTAAGTTAGACGCCATCTTCCCCTCCATTACTGTAGCTTTTGATACAATTTTAAATCTTGAATAATGCAACTAGCAAAATTTTGTAAAATCTGTTACATTTTTCAATTTTATTGGTAGACGCAGAATCAGCAAAGGAGATTCTGTAACAATTGATACAAAAAAGCCGACTTTCTATCCATAGGATGAGTCAGGTACAACGCAACCGAGGAATTGAGAGTAAGCTTTTTTGAGACTATGCCATCAGAGCGATCGCATCTTCACAACTGATTTGGATACTAACAACAGCTTGCAACTATTCCGTGGAAGACACCAACAGTTAGGTTCGGGTTAAAACTACATTTTCCGACCACAGTCTTCCCAATCAAAGGCAAAATCTCCTAGTTGTGCCTTTCTTGACGGATTCATCAATTCTTGGTGAATATCGTTGAATTGTTAGACCTGTCCCCAGGAGCTTTAGATTTTTTAAAGATTAAGGAGCCAACTTCATGTTCCAAACCCCGCAAGAATTCCTGAATTACGTAAATGAGAATAACATCCAGATTATTGACCTAAAGTTCATTGATATGCCAGGAATCTGGCAGCACCTTTCGGTATTCCAAAACCAAATTGACGAAAGCAGCTTCACCGAGGGCGTACCTTTTGACGGCTCTAGTATTCGGGGTTGGAAAGCCATTAACGAATCAGACATGGCAATGGTACTCGACCCCACAACAGCGTGGATCGACCCTTTCATGGCAGAGCCAACCCTGAGTGTAATCTGTAGTATCGTGGAACCCCGAACGGGTGAGCCTTACAGCCGCGATCCTCGCACAATTGCTCAAAAGGCGGTAGACTACCTGATTTCTACAGGCATTGGTGACACAGCCTTTTTTGGTCCAGAGGCGGAGTTTTTCATCTTTGATGATGTCCGCTTTGACCAAAACCAGCATGAAGGCTACTACCACGTAGATTCAGTAGAAGGTCGTTGGAATTCTGGCAGAAAAGAAGAAGGCGGAAACCTCGGTTACAAGCCTCGCTATAAAGAGGGTTACTTCCCAGTTGCCCCAACTGATACGTCCCAAGATATGCGGACAGAAATGCTGCTGACGATGGCAAAGTGTGGAGTGCCAATTGAAAAGCATCACCATGAAGTTGCCTCCGGTGGTCAGTGCGAACTCGGCTTCAAGTTTGGTACTTTGGTGCAAGCTGCTGACTGGTTGATGACTTACAAGTATGTCATCAAGAACGTTGCCAAGAAGTATGGCAAAACTATCACCTTCATGCCGAAGCCAGTATTTAACGATAATGGTTCCGGGATGCACACCCACCAGTCAATCTGGAATGATGGACAACCCCTATTTGCAGGCGATGGCTATGCAGGCTTAAGCCAAATGGCTCTGCATTACATCGGTGGCATTCTTAAGCACGCTCCAGCGCTGTTGGCGTTGACCAACCCAACCACTAATTCTTACAAGCGCTTAGTGCCTGGTTTTGAAGCACCTGTGAACTTGGCATACTCTCAAGGTAACCGTTCAGCCTCAGTTCGTATCCCACTTTCAGGTACTAATCCTAAGGCGAAGCGCTTGGAGTTCCGTTGTCCTGATGCAACTTCTAACCCCTACATAGCGTTTGCTGCCATGCTTTGTGCTGGGATAGATGGCATCAAGAACCAAATTGACCCGGGCCCCTCTCTGGATGTGGATATCTACGACCTCAGCCCAGAAGAGTTGAGCAAGATACCTTCTACGCCAGCTTCTTTACAGGATGCTCTAGAAGCCTTGGAGAATGACCATACCTTCTTGACGGAAACGGGTGTGTTCACGGAAGACTTCATCAAGACCTGGATTACCTACAAACTTGATAATGAGGTGATTCCAATGAGCTTGCGTCCTCATCCCTATGAGTTTGCCCTTTACTACGATTGTTAATCTCAGCGATTAGCAAGGCAAGCAATAAAACATCAGCCACCCCTAAGGGGTGGCTTTTTTGTACCGTTGGTATGGTGCTGACAACTGAGTGCATTAGACTTCTTGCAGAAGTAGGTAAAAGGGAAAAGGCAAAAGGGAACGTACCTTTCACCCTGCCTTTTAGCCCCAAAGGGAACCCCACCTTCCCTTTTCCCTAAAACCGATTAGTTAAAAAAGTTAGAAATACCTTAATAAATTACCTATAAAAATAGCTGTTGATAGTTTTGAAACTATCAATTATTACAACCAGAGAATTATAGGAAAACTTTAGATTTTAGGAGTTTCGCTGACTATTTGTAATCGTTTGACGAATCTTTGTGCAGAAGGATTCACTCGAACGGTAGAGGGAGTTAAGATCTTGACCTACTAGACTGTAAATGTCAAACAACCGATAATGTAGTGTTCCCTATGTTGTCCTATCACTGTCCTACCTTGCGCGTTCTTGTAGTTGACGATCACGAATTAACTCGCTTTAGCCTCAAGCTAGCGCTCTCTGGTCAAAAGAATATCGAATTAGTCGGTCTTGCTAGCAATGGCAGAGAAGCGATTGAAATGGTTGAGCGTTATCATCCCGATGTAGTCATCCTCGACTTACAAATGCCAGTAATGGATGGATTAAGCGCTTCCAGTCATATCAAGAGCCTCGATCCGAACACTCAAATCATTGCTTACTCCTCTGTGGAAGACCCCCAAATCGAGGTAATGAGCCAAACTGCTCCGATTGATGTCTTCTGTAAGAAAGATACGGAAACTAAGGATTTAATTAACCTAGTCAAGCAATTAGGTACTCGGAACGACTCAACTGCATAGAGGGTTCCCAAGCAGAAGCGATACCAGGCAATGACGAATTGCCGCTCTTTTGATTCTGCTATCTAGAGCGGCATCAGGCTTAAGTAATCAACTAGCTAGCTGCTGCATCTGGGAAAGTACGCTTAAACTCGTCGATTAAATCGTCTAGTTCTTCCAGCGCTTGGTTGACATCAATTCTCAGAGTGCCTAAATCCGGTTGTTCCAAAAGCTTTAACAAAGACTCCCGGTGGCTTTGAATCAAAGTAACTCGTTCGCGAAGTGTTTGCGGGTCCATCATTTCGTTTTTACCTCCTCTGAATCTAGATACCAATAAGACTAGCGCAGGAAAGGAGGACGTTTAGGGTTGGCAGGCTTGTTCTTTATCACTTCAGAAATAAATCGCTTGAGTGCTTTCTCGCGATTTTTCATAAAAGCCGACCAGAAGCCGGGTTGAAACTCATCCATCGTTTTTGCTAAAGCCCAAACATCTACAGCCAAGATGTTATAGAGAGTTTCATCTTCCTGCTTTAGCGAATTAAGCTGCTCCAGGATGACGCTGCTTTTTTGGGTAGCTTGTTGATTTTCTTCTTTAAGCATTTTAGAAACTCTATCCTTAGATAGAGGACGGTAGACAAAGATGACCTAATTCGTACCATAGGGAGTCATTGTGACGACTGCCCTTATTCAGTAACTACTCGTGTGATAGGGCTACCCGATCTAGAAAATCTACATATCCTACCAAAAAGCCCTGGAGATAGACGTTTACAAAAAGAGCGATCGCTCTTTTTGTAACAGAATGGGATGTCTATAGCATAGACTTTAAAAGGCATATACTCCAGATTTCACCACAGCCAACGATAATAAAGCTGAAGTGATTGCTAGAGAGATAACTTAATAAAGATGTTACGTCAAACTTCCTTGGGAACGTTAGGTTTGTGTTTCGGCGGCGTTCTCGCGCTTACAGGTTTTGTTGCCTATGCCACTGGTAATGCCACATTAAATTTAGTCGGCTTCTTCTACGGAATTCCTATTCTGCTGGGAGGTTTAGCGCTCAAAGCCTCGGAATTGAAGCCGATACGCTTCAGTCAGACAACCCCTCCCTCCGTGCTAGAACTACGAGAACAAAAAGCGGCGGACATTCAAAACCAAATTCGTAAAGACGTGATGCGGTATCGGTACGGTCAAGAAGCTCATTTGGATAGCTCCTTGGAAAGTCTGGGTTTGTCGCCTACCGATGAGGAAAGACCGTTGCTCACGGGCTTACGAGAGACTGAAGTGGATGGGGCTTATACTTTGGTTTTGGAATTTAACTCCCCGCTGATTCCTTTTGAAACATGGCAACAAAAGCGGGAAAAGATTGAGAGATTCTTCGGTCCGGGTATCCGAGTCGATTTAACGCAACCAGAAGGCGATCGCGTTGATGTTGCCTTAATCGCCGCCCCTCAAGTTGCCCCAACCTAAAATTACTTCTCTAACCTCACAACGTACCACTGCAAATACTCTCCAGGACCGACATCGAGTTCGCACGACGTTTCCATCAGAGACTGAGCTTGCTCCTCTACAGAAGCGAACTTCTGCAAATCTCGCGGCAAGTCGTCCTGCCGAGTCGCTAAAATCGCCTTGAGTTTTTCCAGCAGCTCTGCTGGTGTTAATAGTTGCTCTGGTTGATTCGTTTCCAGAACGACGAAGGCGTCTTCCTGAAACATGATTGAATCTGGCATCTTAAAGTCCTAACTTGAAAAATAGTGCTGAGTGGTGAGTAGAAGCTAGATTTTCATCTTTTTTACGTGTTCGGGCAGGGAGTCTAACTTGCGAATAGCGAAACTATACCGTCTCTAGAAGGGTTTTTGTTAGTGAAGCCTTCTTTAAAGTAGAAGGATAGGAAATTGCGATCATCAAGTTTACTGCTATCAACCCGTCATATTAATATGTTTCTTTCCCTCGAATACGAATCCGCTTTAGAATCCTTAGGATATGACTATTTTGATGAAGTCGCAGCAGAGGAGTTTCCTCAGCATATTCTGCGGTTTCGCAACGACCAACTTCTACCCCTATTGGGATTAGACCCCAAAGCCGTCACGGACGAGGATTTTATCCAAGCGTTCGGCAAATTTCAAGGTGTGCGACCTTTTTTGGCGTTGCGATATCACGGCTATCAGTTTGGACAATATAACCCCAGATTAGGAGATGGTAGAGGCTTTCTCTACGGGCAAGTGCGAGGTAAAGATGGCGAACTCTACGACTTTGGGACTAAAGGTTCTGGAAGGACACCCTACTCTAGAGGTGCTGATGGGAGGCTGACACTCAAAGGAGGCGTTCGGGAAGTGCTGGCGGCTGAAGCATTGCATAATCTTGGTGTTCACACTTCCCGGTGTTTGAGCCTGATTGAGACGGGCGAAGGGTTATGGCGAGGAGATGAACCTTCTCCCACCCGTTCTTCTGTGATGATACGTTTTAGCCGTTCTCATATCCGATTTGGAACCTTTGAACGGTTGCATTATTTCAAGCGTCCGGATTTAATCAAAAAGCTGTTAGACCACGTAATTGAGTACTACTACCCTAAGATTAACCCCCAAAGTTTAGGGGGAGAAGAGAACAAGTATTTACACTTCTACGCCGAGTTAGTAGAACGAGTGGCGCAACTGGTAGCGCAGTGGATGGCGGCTGGCTTTTGTCACGCTGTTCTGAATACTGACAATATGTCAATTACGGGGGAAAGTTTTGATTATGGTCCCTATGCCTTTATTCCAACTTATGACCCGAATTTTACAGCAGCTTATTTCGACTATTACGGACGCTATAGTTACGGAAATCAACCAGGAATTTGTAAGTTAAATTTGGAGTTACTTCAGAGTCCCTTAGCGGCGGTGATTCCAAATGCTGATATGGAAGCTGCTTTAGCCAAATTTGACGACCATTATTATGCCCATTATCGCCAGCTAATAGTTAATAAGTTAGGGTTCGAGCAGTTGCCAGAAGCTGAAGCTGAAGAGTTATTGGGCGTGACGATTCAATTCCTCAATGAGAGTCAGGTCGGTTATCATGCCTTCTTTTCTGAGTTAGCCCAAGAGTTTGACTCTAGCTGGCGAGATGATGCTGGTCAGATATTTAACCAGGCGTCATGGTTGCAATCAGTTGAACAGCCTTTATCTCTAGGAAAATGGCGAGACTTATACCACCACGTTTTGCAAAATTTGTCAACTGATGAGATGGAGAATATAAAGAAACGGTTGCAGGAAAAGAATCCGAAAACGGCATTACTGCGACCCGTGATTGAAGAGGTTTGGGAAGCGATCGCTCAAGAAGATAATTGGCAGCCTTTTTACGAGCTACTAAAGCGGATACAAGCAAAGGAGTAATGTAATATTGAAGGCTTCTCCTAACCCAAAACCGAACTAACTTGGCTTTGATTATGAAATCACCTTTATGGCTGCTGATAATTACTGCGATCGCACTACCACTAAGTAACGTCTCTATCGCACCCAGCATTGCTCAACAGGCTAACTGTAACAATCCGCAGACCACCAGGGATATGAGAATATGCGCGGGTTCAGAAGCGCAAGCAGCTGATCGCCAACTCAATCAAGTCTATCAGCAGTTAATCGGAAAGCTGGACGGACAACAGAAGAAGAGACTGACTACAGCTCAACTAGCATGGATTAATTTTAGAGATAGGACTTGTGCTTACGAGCAAGGGCGGTTTGAAGGAGGCACATTTGCTCCTGTTGCCAATGCTTCTTGCTTGGCAAGGGTGACGCAACAACGCACAAAAGACCTGGAGAATTATTTGCAAGCT
>DATNQT010000357.1:0-3941 GCA_036703885.1 Candidatus Sericytochromatia bacterium | reverse complement strand
GATGCTAGGAGTGTTAGCGGCTGTAACTTCTGGTATTGTCTCCAAGTTGGTGGCTAAGGTCAGATCCAAGTTTGGCGTTCCCTTAAAAGCCATGGATTCAGTTGCCGCCGTATTTTTTGCTGGAGTAGCGGCGCTGTCTGTTACGTCCTTTGGTGCTCAGTTTCGAGCCACCCATGCCGCTATTGCTGCTTTTGCGGTAGTTGATGCTGTGGTGTTTATGGCAGCCTTTGAGGGGGAAGGGGTCGCTGAAAGTTGCTTAAATCGTGGATTTAGTAAAACTTTGGCGTTTGGGGTTTCTCTGTTGTCAGCGGCTTTAGGTATCAGTTTGGGAATGGGATTGAAGCTAGGATTTTTCAATCAGGTAGTAATGTCAGCACTGATTGGGACGAGTTTCCCCTTAGCAACCATGATTCTTTATCCACCATTAGAACGGGCGCGGCGAATTGCTAGGTATCGCAAGTTGGAGGGAAATTTGATTAAGCCGTAATAATGAGGTGTTGGGTGTTGGGTATTAGGTGTTAGGGAGCAATGGCTCTTCCGTACTTTGGAGTGATAACTATAGCAAAGTGCTGAGTGCTGAGTGCTGTTCGACAAGACTTCGGCGTGACCCTTCGACAAGCTCAGGGCGGAGACGCTCAGTCGAACGCTCACTGTGAACTGAGAACTCGCCACAGTCTATAAAAGGGTTTTAGGCGCTCATTCCGTCCTAACCTAAATAACGACAGCTATAAAACTGATAGTTTCGCCCAAATGCAAGTCTCGTAATGATTTCCCATTCCTAATTCCCAATTTCCAACAACCAGGATTTTCCACCACAAGTACGAGAGAGCTATAAATCTAGGGGAGCTATGCCAAAGATACCGTCATGCGATCGCGCATAGCTTTCTGTGCTGATCGATCACGTCAAAATCGCACCACCCATTAGCTTAGAATAACGATACTCCAACTCATCCCTTATTAAAGGCAAGCTCTCCAGCTTCTCATCCCGAAGAATTACCTTCTCTGCTGCATCTCGCGCCAAATTCAATACATCCTGGTCTTCCACCAAACTCGCTAGCGCAAAATCTGCCAACCCCGACTGGCGTCTACCTAA
The DNA here is from genome assembly GCA_036703885.1 of Candidatus Sericytochromatia bacterium. Lineage (GTDB taxonomy): Bacteria > Cyanobacteriota > Cyanobacteriia > Cyanobacteriales > Coleofasciculaceae > CADCTM01. Next base: position 2,848 of record DATNQT010000357.1, on the reverse strand, counting down.
CACCTCACCAGGACCACGGAAGCGCATATCCATCTCAGAGATGAAAAAGCCATCCTGCGACTGTTCCAATACACCTAATCGCTGCTTTGCTGTATCAGTTTTAGAACCACTCATCAGGAGACAATAAGATTGGTGGGAACCCCGACCAACACGTCCTCGCAATTGGTGCAGTTGGGACAACCCAAAACGCTCGGCATTTTCAATCATCATTACCGTGGCATTCGGCACATCCACACCCACTTCAATTACCGTAGTGGAAACGATAATTTGAGTCTGGTTATCCCGGAAAGCGTTAAGGGCTTCATCCTTGTCGGCTGAATTCATACGACCGTGGAGCAGACCTACCTGAAATTCAGGGAAGATAGTTTCAGATAGTCGTTGATGCTCTTCAACAGCCGATCGCACATCTAATTTTTCCGATTCCTCAATCAGCGGCAACACGATATAAGCTTGACGCCCTTGGGCAATTTCACGACGCATCAGGTCATAGGCATGAGAGCGTTCTTTGCCGGATAAAACTGTAGTATTAATCTGCTGTCGCCCTGGCGGTAACTCATCAATCTGACTCACATCCAAATCTCCGTGCAACGTCAGCGCCAAGGTGCGGGGGATAGGTGTTGCAGTCATTGTCAAGACGTGGGGAGACTGACCCTTTTGCTGCAAACGTGCCCGTTGCTGCACTCCAAATCGGTGCTGTTCATCAATTACCACTAAACCCAATCGTTGAAAGTTTACAGGGTCTTGAATCAAGGCATGAGTGCCGACTAATAACGGGAGTTCGCCCGTTTCTAGTTGCGAGTGGATTTGACGGCGCTTTTTGGTAAGAGTCGAACCTGTCAGCAGTTCTACTGGCAGATGTAGGAGATTGAACCAGCTAACTAGCTTACGATAATGCTGTTCTGCCAAAACTTCTGTAGGAGCCATCAGTGCCGCTTGATAGCCGGATTGGATGGCTGCAAGGATAGCGAGTACGGCAACGACGGTTTTTCCAGAACCCACATCTCCTTGCACCAAGCGATTCATTGGTGTGGAGGATTGCAGGTCGTTGAGGATGTCGTTAATCACTCGTTTTTGAGCACCTGTTAGTTCAAAAGGGAGTAGCTGATTAAACTGGTCGATCAGTTTCCCTGTAGGAGCGAGTACAGCACTGTTGTGCAACTGCTTTTGAGCTTGACGACGCTGGAGAAAGCCTAATTGTAGATAGAAGAATTCATCAAAGACTAATCGCCGTCGGGCGGATGCGAGTAGATCGCTATCTTGGGGAAAATGGATATTTGTGATCGCCTCACTCACCCCCATCAACCCATACTGTTCTCGTAAGACAGCAGGGAGGGGTTCTTTAAGTCCGGAAGCATAGGGAAGAGCTGCGATCGCTGCTTGTCTTACCAGGTCAGCAGGTACACCCTCTGTTAAGGGATACACAGGCACAACTCGACCGATTTTAATCGATTCAATCGTACCACCAGCGTTGTCTAATACTTCTAGTTCCGGGTCTTCTAGAGTCACGCCATACTTATTTTTCTTCACCAAACCCGATGCCGCAACTACCGACCCTTCAGGATATCGGCGCTTTTGTTGTTCCTGCCAGCCGCGATTACCGTAGCGAGTCCCCGCAAAAAAACGATTAAGTTTGATTTGACCTGTGGCGTCTTTCAGCACCACCTCAAAAATAGTTAATTTCTTGTTGCGGGGACTGGTAAAGCAAGTACAGCGCTTTACTGTGCCGATGATAGTAACTGTCTGACCTGCTTCCAAGTTGTTGATATTCACTTGACGAGCATAGTCAACATGGTCGCGGGGGTAATAGTAAAGGAGGTCGCGAACTGTATGCAGTCCTAGACGTGCTAGGTATCCACTTTTTCTAGTCCCCACCTCTTCTAACTCAGCCAGCGATCGATCCAGAGTCAGGCTAGGGTTTCCCTTGACGTTACTTTTGGGTTGGACTAAAGATGTGGTTCGAGGGGATTTAAATTTAGCAGGCTCTGGCTCGGCGGTGCGGCGTTGAATGCCTTGCTCTAGCTGGTGGAGAAAACGGCGAGTCTCTGCGACTAGATGTTGGCGTTGATGAGAAGTCATCTCAGGATAAAGCGCAAACTGGTCGGCAACTTTCTGCCACTGTCGTCGTTCAGCTGGGACTAAAGCATCAGGAGTTTTACCAAAACTTAGGCAGATAAACTCACTAAAGCGGTACTGATTTCCCACTAAATCGGTAAAGCCCTTCTCAGCTTCTACTGAAAGGGCTTTTTGCAACCGCACCCACTCTGGTAATTCTATTCCCACAACATACCTCCATCAATCAGGGAGTAGAGGAAGTCTTTTTACTTGAAGCTGAAGCCTCCGTTAAGGATAACTATTTACCCTCACTCCCTACTCCCCAAATTTAATCATCAAACCAGCTAGAACGCCATGCGGCTTCGGCTTGAGCAATAGCCCGTTCTCGCTGTTTTTTGTAGTACTCTCGTTGAAGTGTGTTTACCCTAGCTGATAGCTTCCGGATTTGATTGCGCCCAGCGCTTAGGGTGGGGTCAGCAAACTCAATCTCTGACAAGCGCAGGTTAATCGCAATGATGCGCGTTATGGTTGAGTCTTCTTTTTCACCCTCAGTTTCGGCTTCCATCAATAAGTTTAAAAGGTTGGGTGATCCAGGGGCTACCTCAGATCCTTCAACTTGGACAGCAGCTTCTAGGACGGCAGGTGGTAGTTTATCTGGAATGATGCTATTGCTTTGTAATAGACGATTGGTTTGTAAGGAGATCGTCTGAAGGGTTTGGGCGATCGCCTTTTCTAGTCGCTCCTGCCATTCTCGCAGCTGCTCTGGTTTTGTGAGTGAGCTATTAGCAATTGGGGC
>DATNQT010000356.1:0-5790 GCA_036703885.1 Candidatus Sericytochromatia bacterium | reverse complement strand
CAAGTGATTTCGTCACCGTACATTTAAAGCCGATGGGCGGATTTGAACCGCCGACCGTTCGATTACGAATCGAATGCTCTACCACTGAGCTACACCGGCACAGTTTATTAATATAGCAACTTTTATCAAACCTATTCAAATATTGGTTTATAAGCTGTGAGGCATTCTGGCTTACCAAACCCTTAAGCCGCTGCTGCTTTCGCAGCACCAGAAGATTGCCGCGTCGTGTAAAGATTGATGTATAAAGACAAAATTAAAACCTGATGACGAACTCAACCTCAAAAAAACGTAATCCAAACTCCAAAATCAACCCGCGACAGTTGAGTCCTGAAAAATATGCCAGATTAAGAGCAGAAGCAAAAGCTCCCTACCGAGGCTTGAGAAAATTTATTTACTTGACTTTCGGGGCTTCTGGATTCATTGGTGCCCTTGTCTTCCTAGCACAATTAGCTGCGGGTCAAGAAGTGACGACAGCCCTCCCTAATTTAGCACTCCAAATTGGTGTGGTTGCCTTGATGGTTTGGCTGTTTCGCCTCGACCGAGCAACGGAACGTAAGCCTTAGGGCTGATTGGTTCGAGTTAATGATGCAGATATTCTAGAAGGTTAGGGGCGCTCTAATCTATGTAATTATATGTTTAACCGTGATTTGCGCCTTGCTGTTTGAGTGCCGGATTCACTTAACTTACAAGAGTCGTCCTGTATGACTAAGGTAGTAAAAAACTAGTTTCACTCTTCTCAACTACCGCATCTACCTTCGGCAATTTCTTACTCTACAGCTACTTTACCTCTGTAGAGTTCATCCGAAACTATGGAAATCGAACAACGACTAGGTCTATATCAAGTTTTTCTCAAGCTCTACGAACATCATCGCAGTTTGCTTGATGAAATTCTTCAGCTAGAAAAAACCAGTAATAAATCCTTTTCCAGCATTACAACCCGGTGTATAACTGGTGTAATTCAGGGTCAACAAGGTCACTTGGTAACAAACCTTGTAAATGGGAAAACCCAGAGTTTGCACCAACCTCAAGGGATTTGGACAATTGGTCGCGATCGCCAACTGGCAATTCCCATTCCAGATCGGCGCTTATCACGCCGTCATGCCGTGATTCAGTACGTTAAAGATCAGGGGTTTTACCTGGTTGACCTCGAAAGCACGAATGGCTCTTTCATCAACGGAGAACCTGTGCCTGGGCGTCTGCTTCTCAAAGATGGCGATCGCATTCGACTCAGTAATGTTGCCTTTTCCTTTTTCCTCTGCGACGACAGTCAAACTTTAGAGGCAATACCCGCCGATATCCTGGCGCAGTTGGAAGCCTCATCAGTAACCCCCACCTCAGCAACCATTAAACAGGTTCCCCCGTCAGTTTTATCTGTAGATTCTGAAACTCCGACCACCGAGCAGCTTGAGCAAAAAGAGGAAACCTTCGGCTTTTTGCAAGACCCCTCCGATCTAGAAGAATCCGTTGTTGAATCTTCAATTGTTCAACTCAGTCCTGACCAGCAGTCGGATATCTTAGATCGCTTTTTTAGTCGGCAAATTGCAGAAGGTAGACGATCCTAACTCAGGACTTTTACAAAAATTACTACAAACTTTCCAGTTTTGTCGCTCCTCGTCCTTAGTCATTAGTTGAGTTTTAGTAAGGACTAATGACTAATGACTAATGACTAAGAACTAATGACTAACTAAATTTCCTCAAAAACTTCTTCTTCCTCTTCAGTGTCCACAGGAGTGACTGAGTTGGCTTGAACGACAGCTCCCATATCTAGTTGCTCACGCACCTGCCGATCCACATTGTCAGCAAATTCGGCATTCTCTTCCAGATACTTAATTGTATTATCGCGACCTTGACCAATATTGTCGCCGTTGTAGCTATACCAAGCTCCTTTACGATTAATGACTCCAGTTTGCTCGGCTAGGTCAACCAAACACCCTAAGCGAGAAATGCCAGATCCGAAGATAATGTCAAACTCAGCAATCCGGAAAGGAGGGGCGACTTTATTCTTGGCAACTTTGACTTTGGCGCGGATACCATATTCGCCCTCACTACCCTTTTTCAAGGTTTGAATCCGACGAATGTCTAGGCGAACCGAAGCATAGAACTTGAGGGCGTTACCACCCGTTGTTACTTCTGGACTGCCGTAGGTAACGCCAATTTTTTGTCTTAACTGGTTGAGGAAAATAACCGTGCAGCCAGATTTTCCGATGTTACCCGCGACTTTACGCAGCGCTTTGCTCATCAGACGCGCCTGCAAACCTACCTGGTTGTCCCCCATTTCGCCTTCAATTTCTGCACGAGGCACCAACGCAGCTACCGAGTCAATGACGACGATATCTACCGCCGAAGAGCGCACGAGTTGATCGACAATCTCTAGAGCCGCTTCGCCGTTATCGGGCTGGGAAACTAAGAGGTTTTCAATATCCACGCCCAATGCGGCAGAGTAGGTCGGGTCAAGGGCGTGTTCGGCATCAACAAACGCTGCAACGCCGCCACTTTTTTGCACTTGGGCTACTGCATGCAAGGCTAGCGTTGTCTTACCAGAACTTTCTGGACCATAAATTTCTATAATGCGTCCTTTTGGCAAGCCACCGCCCAAGGCTAAATCTAGGGTAATTGCCCCGCTAGAGATGGTTTCCACCTTCATGCGGGCAGCATCTCCCAAGCGCATGATCGAGCCTTTGCCGAAGCTGCGCTCGATCTGGTTTAGCACTAAGTTAAGGGCTTTTTCCTTTTCGGGACTGTTCGTGATTTGGGTAGCCATTAATGTCTCAAAACCTGGGGATAGGATGTGTTGGAAATAACAGTTCAATTGTTCTCTATTTTAACGCTCAACCGCTGAGAGTTGTGGCGGAGTTTATCATTGTATAAGATACTGAAAACCCTTGTTGATAAAGCATTTGAGAACTTAAACGGCTCTAGCACAGGGTTTTTTCTACTGGGTAAATACATTATTTCTTTGCGATCGCCTAGCCTAGGCGATCTGCCGTTGATTTGGTTCCTCGGTTAGCCTTTTGCCTTGTCAATAGGGGAACTTGAGGATTTTTATCTCAAGCGTAGGCACTTCGCTTTGGGTAAAACCGGATTAATCGCTGAGATAGCAACCTTTCACAGTAAATTAAGTAGTTTCATCATCATTCAAGTAAAAAAAATGACATTATTTATTTCAGAAACACTGATGCCAGAGGCAGCCTTATCAGTTGCTGGATTAACGGACTACATTCAGGAGTTGTTAGAACAGGATGACCAACTCCGGCAGGTTTGGGTAACGGGAGAAGTTTCTAGTGCAAATCGGCATCGCAGTGGGCTATTTTTTACACTCCAAGATCCAGACTCTAAAGCATTGATTCAGTGTGTAGTCTGGAGCAGTCAGTTGAGTAAACTGGTGCAACTGCCAGTATCTGGAGAGCAGCTAATTATTTTGGGTAGTCTCCGGGTTTATCCGCAGCGGGGACAGTATCAACTGAGTGTTTGGCAGGCATTGCCAGCTGGTGAGGGGTTACAGGCGTTGCGCTATCGCCAGCTACGGAATCGGCTGGAGGCAGAAGGGCTATTTGATGAAGAACGTAAGCGCACGCTTCCCACTCATCCTCAAATCATTGGTATCGTTACTTCGCCCCAAGCGGCTGCCTGGGGTGATATTCAACGCACCCTGCGCCGTCGGTATCCCGGTTTGCGGGTTCTGTTGTCACCTGCTCAGGTACAGGGCGAACTTGCTCCTGCGTCAATCGTTAAAGCAATTGAGCGGATTGAGCGGGATGGGAGAGCGCAACTGCTGATTTTATCGCGGGGTGGTGGCTCCTCTGAAGATTTGGCTTGTTTTAATGATGAACGGGTAGTAAGAGCGATCGCAGATTGTTCCATTCCCGTCCTAACAGGTATCGGTCATCAACGAGATGAATCCTTAGCTGACTTGGTTGCCGACGCCTATGCCCATACTCCTACAGCAGCAGCGGAACTAGCGGTTCCAGAACTTGCAACGTTTTACATCGAACATCAACAACGGCAACGCGCTCTCAATGATGCTGTGACTCAAGTTCTGGCAGCCTCTCACACTCACCTGCAACGCCTGCAAGAGCGACTGCAACGCTTACCCCTCAATCGACAACTACAGCAAGAACAAAAAGCGATCGCGCAGAAACGTCAGCAGCTAGTACAGGCAACATCGCGCCGTCTCAACCAAGCGACGCAGCAGTGCCACTTTCTGGAACAAAAACTAGCCACACTTGACCCAGAGAGCGTTCTAAAACGAGGTTATGCAGTAGTGCGATCTGAAAATGGAATGATTGTGCGATCGGCTGCTAACTTAGTCCCTGGAGAGGCACTACAAATTCAGCTTGGCGAAGGTCAAGTTAACGTTACAGTTACAGAGCTTCTGAACTAGGAATTGGGTTTCTTTGCCTAGATTCGTTGCAGACTCTGAAGTTTTAGTGTTGGCGATCGCATTCAAAAGCATCCAGATATTTAAGTCCCGACCCAGTGTTAAATAACACGACTCTTTCGTCCCGACTTACCTCACCTCGCTCAATCAATTGTTTGAGGGCGGGTAGACAAGCTCCTCCTTCAGGAGCTACAAATATACCTTCAGCCGCTGTAATTTCTTTTGTTGCTGAGAGTGTAGGCGACCATCAGAGGCTTGCCGCAATCGCACAGGTTATAGAGACGACGTGGCTCACGTTCTTTGCCACTTCTTTGCCACAAAATGAGCAATACAAGTGTGTGACGTTCATTTGCTGAAGTCTAGACCAACTCTGCCCTTTGATAGTGTGTGCCTTATAGAAAGCAAGTTTAATCTGAAACCTATTAGTTATCTATTTACAGGCAATATCATGAGTTCCGAAACACCCAATCCATCTGCTGACCAAGAAAATACTCAAGACCCAGTGCAGGCTATAGCAGAATCTGTCCTTAAAGACGCCGTCGATCCACGGGATTTAGTCATGAAAGGCGGTTACACGGGCGATCCAAGAGAAATTGTCGCTAATCCGGCAGTAGCTCCTCAAATGATCGATGACACTACTGAGTTGAGAGATGATTTAAGAAGAGACTGATTCCTTAAGTTCAAATGATTGACCCTGTTAATGCCTCTAGTTCAGAGCGAGCTGACCTTTCCCTGCCGGAAACTTGGAACTATGAGGCAACTGTTGCTCAAGTCGAAACTATCATTGAGCAAATTGAGGCGGGTAAGTTGTCCCTTGCTGAAGTTTTTGAGCAGTTTTCCGCTGCTGTTAAGTACCTGCGTCAATGTGAGGCATTTCTGGAAGAGCGGCAGCAGCAAATGGATTTGTTGATAGAGACACTGGTAGAGGAGTCGGACTTTTAGCATTCTCGTTTAGCGATCGCACGAGAACCACAGCTATGCTTTCTGATCGAGGCGGACAGCGCGTTCTATGGCGGCTTTTTCTCTCGCTCTCCAGGCATAGGGCTGTAACTGTGTAGAATCCAAACCGCTAAGGATGCTTAAGTCCTCTAAATTAATTCCCTTCATCAACATTTCCACACACCAAGTCTGTCTTGCCTGTTCAACGGATAGGGGTTGACCTTCAGGAGTTAACAACCCGGAAGTAAATTCCTGCCATGCAGCGACTAACTCTGGCTCTGACATGGGTTGACCCGCATCATTGATGAACAAAGCTAACTGGTCATCTTTACGGCTTTTTAGCCATTGGGTTAAGGGGTTGCGAGTATAGGAGCCATAGCGCTTCCCCATAATCCACTGATTCACTGGCACTTGTCGAACGGCACCTTGAGTAACCTGCAACAGGTGCTGGTGAGCATCACAGATTTGATGCG
>DATNQT010000355.1:0-2817 GCA_036703885.1 Candidatus Sericytochromatia bacterium | reverse complement strand
GAAGAACAACCGTTTTTACAGAAAGCGGCTGTAGACTCCAAACAAGAATATCTAAGCGATGCTTCTTCGTTGGGTCAGGATAGCCAAGTCAAGGAATTGGCAGAAATGCCCAAAACCGCTGAGGCACTCCACGCCGATAATAGTAGTACGGAGCGATCAACGCCCAATACCAATCAGCCTGTACTCGATCAATCTCCCTTGGCAGGCATATCCAAGGCTGAGGCACTTCGCCCAAACGAGATTGTCTCCCAATCATTAACTAATAACCCTAGCCAGGTACTTGCAGAAGCTGCACCAGCAGCGGGTGCTACCTGTGTTGCACAAGCCGTCCCTGTGGGTAGCGCGCCAACCAATCAACTTGCTCAAGGAACACCCGGTCGGTGTCCGCGTCCGACACCAATTGCTCCACTGGAGTTGCCAAAACCCGTCGAAGAATCTGGAGCTTCACCAGCCTTGAGCATCTATATCCCCGTTGGGTATGGCGCAGACAGAAACACCGTATTTCTCACGGGTAGCTATCAAGCTAGCGTGCGAGAAGATAAGGGTTCTGTAGGAGCTGGCGGGATCGGGATTGGCTTAGGCGATGCTCGGAAAGCACTGGGCGTCGAGCTATCCTATGCCTTAGAAACCACCGACAACAGCTTCGGCGAAGGTGGCTTTAATGCTAAGGTGCATCGCCAGTTAGGGCAAGATTTGGCAGGAGCCATAGGCTGGAATGGATTTTTGAATATTGGTCGCAACGACTTTGAACAATCCAAATATGGAGTGCTTACCAAAGTTTTTCGCACCCAAGAATCCCTCAATAGTGCTTTCAGTCGCGTTGCTTTCACTGTCGGTGTAGGAGACGGACAATTTCGCTCAAATGGTGCTGTTAAGGCGCGTGATAACAACGTTAACGTGTTTGGTAACGTTGCAGTCCGAGTTGTCCGACCTGTCAGTTTTATTGCAGAGTGGACTGGACAGGATTTGGCATTGGGTCTTTCCATCGCACCCTTTAAAAATGTTCCCTTCGTAATTACCCCAGCCGTGCGTGACATTGCTGGCGCAGGTGATGGTGCGCGATTTGTATTAGGCGCTGGAACAGCGTTTCGGTTTTAATGAGGAGTACATCGAATGCACGCTAATAAATACCTGGGTTGGGTTGTCGGTTTATCTATTGTCGCTGGAGGGCTTATTCCTTCGGCAGCTAGGGCTGAGAGTAGCTTTTCAGATATCACGGGAACAAATATCTGGAACAACACAGCACCTATCTTTGATGGTGCTACCCCACTCGATCCAAAGTTAATTGAGAACATTACAAGGGTGAACCGGGAGTCACAAGCTGCCTTCAACGCTTGCAATGCAGCGATTGCCCAAGCCGAGCAAAATCGTCCCTCCGGCCCTCGGCAGTTTTTACGAGATCCACAGCCCCCCTCAAACTTAACAGCCCAAGTTCCCACTGCTTGTCGGCAGCTAGAACAGTTAAAAACAGAAGCAGACAACTTGAGAAGAACTGTGCAAGAAGTAGAACGAACCCGAGGAAATTCAGCTTTTGCGACTTGGTAGAGTTTCAGCTGTCAGTTCAACAGCAATCTTAATAGTGAGGAGAAGTGATAAAACGATGAGGCAGCTCAAGCGTAGAAGCGCTCACGCCGTTGGGGTTCAGTTGCTCATGGGAGCAATGGCGGTAGGGATTGTCGGTTCCTTATCAACGCCCGTTCAGGCTCAGGAAAAATTTGACAATAGCGGCATCCAGTTTGCAGAGGATACCGTTGTAGAGTTTGAATTCGACAAATCCTATGGCGTTTACCAGTCAGCCTTTGGCATCGTCAACTTAGGTAACTGTAGCGGACGGACAATAGATACTTGTCAGAAGACAGAGCTTTTTAGAGAAGTGCGACCCTTTGACAAAGGCGAAGCTCTTACACTTGAAGATCAAAGGCGTAGTTCTCTGCGTCAGACAAGAGACCCGAACGATTTCATAGGCAATCCTGGTGTCACTATATTGGGAGAAACGAGAAAGAAGTTTACGTTTCAGGCGAATACTCCCTATGCCTTTTACCTAGATTCTGTCTACGTCCACGACGTAGCAATCAAAGATCGGAATGGCATCGTGAGGACTGAGAGGCGCAGAGACAATAAACCTACTGTTTACTCTGTAAATATAGCGTCAGCTCAGTTGCCTGAGGGTTTTACGGGTTTGGGAAAAGGGGGAGCCCGCATCCAGTGGGATGATACCGGAATACCTGAACAAACTCAATCTACACAAACCAACCCTGACAACGACTTTAACGACTTTATTGTCATCGCTGGCGGTAATCTTGTCGATGTAAACGTCCCCTGTGTGCCAGTAAGGTAAGACTGGGATAGGTGTTAGTAAACTAACGGCTGAACGGGCGGTTTGTGCAAGTCACAAACCGCCTTTTTGCTGCAATTCGTTACATAATCTAAAAAACAGCTATAATCCTCTTTTCTACTTCTCTACACAAAACACTTCTGTTAGTTTGTGGGACTTTTAAGAGTTTGAGAAAATTACTAAATGTTACAGAAGCTTTTAGCTAGACACGATCCTGCCAAAACTAAACTCTTTCAGGTAGCGATCGCAGTAGGAATAGTACTATTGTTCGCTTTAGGAGAATCTAGCGTATCCGCAAATATAGCACAACTCAAGCAGGTAAGGATTTCTAGACGCTTTGCCGATCGCTGTTTGAATAAGGCAAAGCTTTCCCCAGATGCCAGACATACTGTAGAAACCCTGTTGCGGAAAGCTGGTACTATCAATTGCGATCGAGCTAACCTATTTTTTTCAACCCTTACTGTACTTGACCTTACAGGAGA
>DATNQT010000354.1:0-6078 GCA_036703885.1 Candidatus Sericytochromatia bacterium | reverse complement strand
AAGATACTTGTGAGTAAGGCAGGGCTTACGCAGTGACCGTAATTGTAGGGTGCGTTGCAGGGCACCCTACGCCTGTAAGGCATACGATTGTTTTTGATCCAATACCGGAGCATGAAGATAATTGTGAGTAAGGGAAACTCGTTGTTCTGTCTCTGAATTATCAGCAGTTGCTCCATCAGTAACAAACATAACGTAGACAGGTTTATTTGATGCGACAGCTGACTTCCGACTTTCTCCTCTTCCCAGTGGGAAATAGAAGCTTCTAATCATCTTCATCGCTTTACCGTAGTAAGTACCACCCTCTAGTGGATACTGATTCAGTACATTCGGAATAAAGTTTTTGAAATTAGCAAGGGTCATTTCACCTGCTTTATGAGCGTTAGCGCCGAAGAGAAATATATCAATAGAACCGTTATCATCAAACCAACATCCTAAAGCCAAAATCTTTTCTGCAAACCGTTGAATTTTTCCTGATGAATAGTTGAATTTACATCTTACTCAAAGAGGACATTCGTATAAATTTTGAATGCCCTCTTTGATTTCCGTTTTATTGTTGACTTACTTTTAGAGACTAACTAAGACGCATACTGATCTACAAATTTCTGCAATCCAGCCTTATAGCCTTGCCCAACTGCTTGGAATCTCCACTCTCCATCTTTTTTGTAGAGTTTCCCAAATTCAATAGCTGTTTCTGTTGAAAAATCTTCCTCTAACTCATACTTAGCAACTTGTTTCTCTGTGGCATTGTCGTAAATTCTGATAAACGAGTTTCTGATTTGCCCAAAATTTTGCTTTCTTGTTTCCGCTTCATGAATAGTCACAACAAAAACGATTTCTTGAACTGAGGCATCTACTTTGCTCAAATCAATTTCAATTGTCTCATCATCCCCAGAACCCTCTCCAGTTCTGCTATCTCCCTGATGTTTAACAGAACCATCCGGTGATGTTGAATTATTGTAGAAAACGAAGTATTTTTCATGGGGAATCTTTCCATTAGCTCCCACCATAAATACAGACGCATCCAAATCAAACCCCGCACCTGTATCTGTCTGATTAATATCCCAACCTAAACCAATTCCGGCATTTTTCAGACCGGGAGCTTCTTTTGAAAGATTAATCCGCTCACCTTTACTTAGGTTAATCGACATGATTTCTACCTCGTTTTACAAATAACTTATATTCGGAGTTAACATTCAGTTGATTTACCCAAGCTTGTAGGGTTCATCCAGGTACTCAGGGAGTACTTAAGTATAGGATTTCAAAAGTTCTCCTAAACCATTCACGCTAATGCCATTGCCAATGGCTCCCATTTTCCACTCATCATTATGCTTGTAGATTTCAGCCATAATCATCCCCGTCATGCCTGTATATTCAGTCCCCGATAGGTTATACCGAGCGAGTTCTTGATTATTAGACATATTGACTAAGCGCACAAAGGCATTTTTAACCTGTCCAAAGTCTTGTTTACGAGATACACACTCGTAAATGTTCACGGTGAAAACGAGTTTCGTAATATCCGGTGGTATCTGGGACAAATCAATAAGGATCTGCTCGTCATCTCCATCTCCTGCACCAGTGAGATTATCACCCAAATGGGTAATTGCTCCTGATGGGTGGCTCAAATTACCGAAATAAACCACGTTGGCTTGGTTAGTCCATTTGTCATTGCTATTCAAGCAAATAACTGATGCATCCAGATCGCAGTTTTTATTACTGCTGAAAGCGCCAGAAACACCACCGCCTGCTCGTTTTGATACATCCCAACCCAATCCGCACATGAGCTTTTTAAGTCCCGGTGCTTCCTTAGAAAGCGAGATGCGCTGTCCTTTTTGTAGGTTAATTCCCATATATTTTGCCTCTTAGCTGTAGCGATCGAGTAGTACTTGCAAACCGCCCTGATAACCTGCTCCAACTGCATTGAGACGCCATTTACCATCTTTACGATAGAGTTCAGCCATAATCAGTGCTGTCTCTATAGAGTAATCCTCTACGAGATCGTAGCGTACAGCTTCCTGTTTTGTCTGAGCATTCACGACACGCACGAAGGCATTTTGCACTTGAAAATGCTGGTGTTCCATAGATGATGAGTTTTTACCTGAGTAAAGCACCCAGAAGGAAGTCTAAACTAAAAACACGCCGCTTGAACAGCAGGATGCGAAAATGGAAATTCTCTCTCCCGAACAGAGCGTACCTGTAGGGTTGGTAAGGGTCAGCTTCTCCCGGTTACTTCGTTGAACCGGGAGCTTGAAAAGACAAGTTTTCAACTAAGAGCTGACTAGACCTAATTAGCCTAATTCTGATACGCACTTCTAGCCGCTTCCCCAAGCTGGACTATCTGCAAAACCGCTTGTCACGGTTTCATCACGCGAGATGTTCATGGGGGAAACCCCCAAGACCACACTCGCTCTAAAAGGTGGACATTCTGAATTAGGTGGTCGAGGGGACTTAACACTCAAGCTTAGGATTATCTCTTTATGCGAGTACCCGTTTTATCGCCAGAAGGAAAACCGCTTATGCCGACTAAACCAAGTCGCGCAAGAAAGTGGCTAAAAAGCGGAAAAGCCAAATTAGTTTACAACGACCTGGGTATTTTCACTATCCAGTTAGTATCCGAGCCATCCGGTATTAATACTCAACCAATCAGTGTTGGTGTCGATCCAGGTAAAAAATACACCGGAATTGGTGTTCAGTCTGCCAAATCAACCCTGTGGATGGCTCACTTGCAACTACCATTCGAGACGGTTAAAGGTCGAATGGAGCAACGCCGCATGATGCGGCGAGGTCGTAGGGGAAGACGGATTAACCGCCAAGTTCCTTATAAACAAAGAGCGCATCGTCAAGCGAGATTTGACAACCGTCACACAAAAAAAATCCCGCCATCTATTCGAGCCAACAGACAGCTAGAGCTAAGAGTCATCAAGGAGCTGACCAAAATCTATCCCCTAACTACTGCCGTTTGGGAAGTAGTCGTGGCTCGTGGAGATAAAGGATTTTCTCCGGTTATGGTTGCCCAGTATTGGGCAATTGACCAACTCAAAAAGCTGCTGCCAGTCGTTACCCAAGAGGGTTGGCAAACCTCTAATCTCAGGCAATATCTGGGACTGGAAAAGCAGAAAACTAAAAAAGGTGATGCGATTCCTGCTACTCATGCGGTTGATGGTATAAGTCTAGCCTCGACGCATTTTGTTCGATATCGACAACTCAAAGGCAAACAAGGTTGGTGGGAAGGTTCTGTCACCATAACACTAGCTCCATTTGCCGTAATTCGTCGTCCACCCATCTGTCGTCGTCAACTCCACTTGATGGTTGCATCAAAGGGTGGAATTAGGCGCAAGTATGGTGGCACTACTACCCGTCATGGATTCCGCAAGGGCGATTACGTTACAGCTGAAATGGCTGGTCGCGTCGTTTGCGGCTGGGTGTCCGGAGATACCGAGCGTCAAATCTCGGTTAGTAACTCGGATTGGAAACGTCTAGGGCAGTTTTCTGCCAAAAAAGTCCAGTTGTTGCAGCGAAGCACCGGGTTGATCGTCGTGCCTTCAACTGGATTGTCAAATCTTCCCCTATTTAAGGGGTCGATTTGACCGCTATCCCTCTCCACCCTGCAACGCTTTCGGGTGGAGTCTCACGCGAAATACGATGAGGAGCGATCGCTCTTTTATAGCGACTTTCCTTTTTCGGCTATCACACGGTAGGGGGCGCAAAACCTTGCGACCTGAAACATTCTGCAAGAACACCCAGTTGAAAACTGGTATAAATTTTTCCGGACGCGGTAACAGCAGTACTGGATTAAAGAAGTAGATGCACCCTGATGACCGCCCTCAGCTTCCCGCTGGGGGTTTTTCCTTATCAATCAGCCGACATCTAGCAAGAACAACGATAATAACCCCATGTATAAAAGTAAGGCTAACACCACCATCACAAAAGGTGGCGCAAACAAGATAGGGATACTGGTGTCTTCTAAGAGTGTTGGGAGAAAACCTTCAGAGCAGATAGTATCGCCGCAAGTACCATAGTTAAACAAAACAACAAATACCTGAAGAGCGATAATTCTTAGAAATAAAGCTCCATTAATTTTGACCTTTGTCCGCTTATTAGCGGTACGCAAAAAGGCACTTAGAAATAATAAGACCGAACTGGCAATGTAAAAGAAGCCTCCAAATCCCAGAGAGTAAACAATTGCCATCAACCCACCCGATGTCATCAAAAAAAGCTGGGCACTGAACGGGGCGTAAATCAGATATAAAATAAAAAAGACCCAAATGTTAGTTTTAATCATTAGGGTTCTATCCAGTGAAATTGGACACAAAAATCAAGTTTCCAGCATTCCAGTCAGATTGGGAGTTGCATAAAAATAAGTAGAGCCTAAATTCCGTTATTAGCTGAATGTTCGAGCTGTAGAGACACTCGGCTCTTAGTGACAGTTAAACTAAGCTTGGAGAAAGGTAGCTTATTCTAAGCCACGCCAATGGTTGAAAGCCCAGTTGCTTATTAATCTTGCGAGTGTATGCTAAGACTTACAGATAAAGTTTGTGCTATCCGGATTCATCCAGCAGATTTATTGTCTTGCATGAAGAAGTCTCCAGATTGGGTAAGTCCTCGGTTAGGAGTGCGATTTGGTTGGTCAAAGGAGGATTTAGAGGGGCTATCGGTGCCAGAGGTGCAGGCGATCGCTTAGGGGTAATTTTGGGATTGGGAAGGAGAGCGATCGCTCCTCCCTTAAAACCTACCTGCCTATGTCTGGTGCGCTACCCCGAATCTGACTCCAAGCTTCAACAACTGCTCGTAAATTCGCAGGGCATTACACCACTTAACTTAAACAATGCTACAAGTAGTTAAGAAGAAGCGTCTCCCAGCAGCAGTAAAAAGCGGAGCGCATAAGTCTATTCTTTACATGGTGTAACCAAACTAACTAATGTTTCATGCCATCAGGAGAGCGATCGCATTGCTAGTACTGGTGCTGAGTGGTGCTGGCTTTTTTTTGAGTAGCTGGATTGTTGTCCCAGCCCCAACTTATTCACTGTTAATGTTAGGGGTTGGTGCGCCAGAAGTCAGTCCTTGGCTAATCCTATTGAATGCGGCTCCCTTAGGGATAGCTATGGTTCGCACCATTCGGTCGCCACGGGTGAGATTACATTACACTCTGCTGCAACGGCTAGCCTTGGGCGCTAGTGTAGTTGGACTCGTTTTGAGTCTATTGCCACTGATACAGTTGCCTGCAACTCAGCAACGGATGGAGGCGGCTATGGTTGACGGACTGGGTGCAGACTACATGAAAGGGATTGCGAATTCAGAGCAACTGAGTATGCGATCGCATCCATTTGTCCTAGCTGATGCCTTCAGAGGCATTGCTCTTGGTGAGGCACGTTACACCCCTGGCATCCAGTTTGCTGCTCCCGATGGCATACCGTTAAAGATGGATATCTACCGACCTCCGAAGGTAGGTCAGTACCCAGCACTCGTCATTCTTTACGGCGGCAGCTGGCAGAAGGGCAACCCTATGCAAAACGCTGGTTTCAGCCGCTATATGGCAGCACGAGGCTATACCGTCTTTGCGATCGATTATCGTCATGCACCCCGCTATCGCTTTCCTGCCCAGCTTAATGATATTCGTACTGCTCTAGAGTTTATCCGCCAGCACACGACTGAGTACGAGGCTCAACCGGAGCGCATTGCCTTGCTCGGACGCTCTGCTGGGGGACATCTGGCAATGCTGGCAGCCTATCAGCCGGATGCCCTCCCCGTCCGGGCAGTCGTTAGTTACTACGGGCCGTTTAACTTGACCAAAGGCTACAGAGAACCACCTAACCCCGATCCCCTCAATGTGCGTGCAGTATTGCAAGCCTTTTTAGGAGGTTCACCGGATGAACTACCGGAGCAATATGTGAAAGCTTCACCTGTAAGCTATGTGACGCGGCGACTTCCACCAACGCTCTTGGTACATGGTAGCCGTGACCATATCGTCGAAGTGCGCTTTGCACAAAATATGTACAAACGTCTGCGTGCAGTTGGCACTACTAGTGTCCTGCTGGAAATTCCTTGGGCAGAACACGCCTTCGATGCTATCTTCTACGGACC
>DATNQT010000353.1:0-7767 GCA_036703885.1 Candidatus Sericytochromatia bacterium | reverse complement strand
TACATGGGTATCATCGAGGTCATAACCCGTTGTGTGGTGACACGATTGAACTGACCGTACAGCTAAATCAAACAGGCGATTGGATTTCTGATGTCAAGTTTGAAGGAGAAGGTTGCGCGATCGCGATCGCCTCAGCGGATTTGATGGCGGATGCTGTGCGGGGCAAAAGTGTAGAAGAAGCCCTGTCAATGGTGCAACGCTTTCGAGCTATGGTGATGGGACAAGAACAGTTCCCTGATGATTTGCGAAAACTGAATGTCTTGCAGGGCATCTCCCAGTTTCCTGTGCGTATTAAGTGTGCCACACTGAGCTGGCATACTCTCAAAACCCTGCTGGAATCATCCAAGAGTGCTGCTCCTAGCAGGGAAAGTGAGTAATAAACCCAACATTAATTTGTTGCTATATTATTGGTAAGTTTAAGCAAAATTACTCTATTCACTTTGACAACTAGTGAATAGTAACAGTGAATTGATATTACCAAGAATTCAACAATTTTCTTAATCTTTAGATCCTAAATGTAATGAACGCGCAAATCACAAAGCAAATGCCACTGCCGCCGCACTTCGACACTGCCAAAGTAGGAGAAGTTTGGCGAGTACCGTATCAAGATAGAGCTGTTGAAGCTAGGGACTGGGCGAAAAACCACAATATCCAGCCTGCTGCTCAGGATAAAAGTCGTATCTGCCTGCTATTAATCGATGTTCAAAACACGTTTTGCATTCCCGACTTTGAACTGTTCGTTGGTGGTGCATCGGGAATGGGGGCGGTGGATGACAATGTCCGGTTATGTGAGTTTATCTACCGAAATTTAGGAGTAATTACGCAAATTGCTCCAACGATGGACACGCATACGGCAATACAAATTTTTCATCCCGTATTTTGGATTAACGAAGCTGGAGAACATCCAACTCCAGCCGCTACTAGTATCACTCCAGAGGATATCCAACAGGGTAATTGGAAAGTGAACCCAGCGGTTGCAGATAGTCTTGCTAGGGGTAGCTACGAAGCCTTAGAAAAACACGCCTTCCATTACGTTAAGCAGTTAAGTGACGCTGGCAAGTACCCGCTCACAGTTTGGCCATATCATTCTATGTTAGGGGGAATTGGTCACGCCTTGGTTTCGGCGGTGGAGGAGGCACTATTTTTCCACTGTATTGCTCGAAATACTCAAACCAGATATGAAATTAAGGGCGACAACCCTTTAACAGAAAATTATTCTATCCTGCGTGCTGAAGTTTTGGATGGAGTGGATGGCAGTCCCATTGCTAAAAAGAATTCCAGCTTAATTCAAGCTCTGCTGGAATTTGATGCTGTCATTATTGCAGGGCAAGCTAAGAGTCATTGTGTCGCTTGGACAATTGCCGATTTGCTCACAGAAATACAGGCACAAGACGCTAGCCTTGCGAGAAAGGTGTATTTACTGGAAGACTGTACCTCTCCTGTCGTAGTTCCAGGAGTAGTGGACTACACGGCACAGGCAGAAGCAGCATTTGAGCGATTTGCTGCCGCCGGGATGCACCTGGTTAAATCAAGCCAACCTTTAGATAGCTGGACAGAGTTTCCGTCAGTTTAAAAGACACTCTTATAAGCTTGCCAAACCTTACGGACAAAATAACTCAGTTGCATATGCACATCTGGGTCGTTGGTTGAGCGCCCGTCTGGGTCATCTAGGTAAACTAAGAGGGGAATCACTTCCGTATCCAGGGCAGGTCTAAATAAACTTGCAGGCCACAATAAATCTGCACCCCAGCGTAAGTCGTACAACGTTAGTTGTTCGGGGGATAGTACCGACAGGGGTTCGCTGTCCGCTACGGCTACTGCCAATAGCAATGGACGCACCCAACAAACCTGTCGTGCTTCTACAAATTCGATAATTTCGGCATATAAACGAGTAGTTTCATGCTCTAAACAAACAATCTGGCTAGGCTGGAATTTGTGACCCGAACCGATTGATACTTGCTTCACACCAATAAAACTTAGCTCAGGTTATTTCTTCTATTTTGACATTCTTACACCTTTCCCCTGGCATCGTGCCCCTATGTAGCAGCGGCTTGAACTTCTTGGTTAACGAGTTCTCGGAAGTGAATCTTATCTTCACGGGGATCGGCATGACTGACTTGGACTTCTAAGCGATCGCCTAATGATACTGAGCGCTTAAAATGCATCGCCAACTCCAAACCTAAATCTTCTAAAAGAATCAGTGCGAGGTTTTCGTGTTCGCGTAGCCAACGCAGCACTAATACCTGCCATACCTCATCGGTGTGACGGCGCAAATATTCCAATCCCCAATAACGATTGGTCTGACGTTCTACCAATGTTGCTTCATAAGCCGTGCTGGATACACTCTGCATCACTTCTTGCAATTGTTCCGCAGAAAAAGGCAGCGATTCACCCCTCAAATGGGCTTTGATCTGAAAATGATTTAGCAAGTCGGTATAACGGCGAATTGGAGAGGTTACTTGGGTATAAGTTTCTAAACCCAAGCCTGCGTGTCGCACGGGTGTAATGCTCATTTCACTTTTGGGCATACAGCGACGCATAGCACAGAACCGAACGGGTCCTGCGGGCAGTTGCAACAGTTCTTCTTCGGAGGGAAGTTCCGGTTGAGGCTGTCCCCGGAAGGATAAGGGGATTTGATGGGTTTGACCGTAGCGCCCTGCCACTTCACCCGCCAGAATCATCATTTCTGCCACTAGCAGCCGTGCTTGGGAATCGTCTAAAACCTCAATACTGATTTCGTCATCATTGCGGACTTTAATCACCGCCTCCGGCATATGAATGCCAATTGCCCCTTGAGATTTGCGCCACTCCTCCCGCCGTTGTGCCCAGATTGCGATCGCGGCAATCTCCGGTTCTGCCTGTACTCCTAGCTGCAACATCTCATCAACGTCTTCGTAGGTCAGGCGATAGGTTGGTTTAATCAGTGCTGCATGGATTTGATAGTCTTGGACGTTACCCATTTCATCCAAAACGACACCAAAACTCAATGCCGGACAGATTCTTCCCTGAACCAAACTCATTGGTCCGGTTGCCAGTTCCGGCGGGAACATGGGAATCATTCCGGTAGGTAGATACAGGGTAGTGCTGCGCCGTCGGGCTTCTAGGTCAAGTTCATCCCCTGGTCTTACCAAGCGAGTTGGGTCAGCGATATGAATCCAAAGACGCTGACGACCATCCTCAAGGATTTCTAAACTTAAGCCGTCATCGATTTCTTGAGTACTTTCGTCATCAATGGTATAAACCTTCAGGTGAGTCAAATCCAAACGGTTTAAATCCGGGTCAGCAGGCGGACAATCCAGGCATTGGTGTGCCACTTCAAGTAACTCACGACGAAAATGGATAGGAATTTGACTGCGCCGCAAAAATAAATTCTCGTGAGGACTCCACAAACCTAGTTCTACCAATAAATTGAAGGCACTTTGAGCGGTTTGAGATCGTCCTAGGGCAGTAAGAATTTCTTGAGCAACACGAGAGGCATTTTCTGGATGAAGGACAAATCGTTCTAAGACATCAATCCGAGAGCGATCGCTATCTTGCCACTCTACTGCAATCCCTGCTAATCTCTGTTGGAGACGTGTAAAGAATTCTTGCTGCTCCCGTATCCTCGATTCTTCCGCTGACCGTTGATGTTTGATTTCAGCGACTATAGTAGCAGGACGGGGTTCGTAGGCATCTGCTTTTTGTTTGAAGTAGACTTTGTCTTCAGACAATAAACAGTGAGCTGCGTAGCATAGCGGAGGGCTTTGATCAGAAAATAAAAGCTGTGCCATTTGAGCGCAGGTTGCTGCCTCCCCATCTTCAACCAGCAATTCCCAAGCCACTTCTAAACTTGAAGGGTCTAGATAAGGTTCTACTTCTTCTTTGAGAAATTTAGGTATTTCTAATGGTTTAAGGGTGCAACCCGTCACTTCATACGTGATTTGCCGAGGATGAAGCGTGTGAGATTGACCGCGTTCGTCTACAACAATCCAGTGCTTCTTGCCCTCTGGACGGTCAGCAACAGCTAAACGGCGCTCTCCGCCGAGACGAAATTCAATAAGTGTTCCCTTTTCCACCAGTTTCGCTAACCCCGGTCGCGTTTTCTTAACAACCCACACCCTAGTCTATCGGGTGCGTCCTGCGATGCCAAAGCTAGCGGACGGGGTATCGAAGCTCAGAATGACAAAATCGAATAGTTAATTGAATTGACTCGCAATTTGTAATTCCCTTGACACCGCCGCTGTTGCTTTGTTTTGCTCTTTTGCTTTTCTGTTTACCCTTCTTGGTTAACGAAGGGTAGCAAAGCCACAAGGCGAGCGCGTTTGATTGCTTTGGTCAAGTCTCGTTGTTGTTTAGCTGTCAGCCCTGTAATACGGCGCGGCAGGATTTTTCCTCGTTCTGTAACGAATTTACGCAGCAGATCGACATCCTTGTAGTCGATGGGGTCTTCAGGTTTGATGGGAGAAAGACGTTTCCGAAAGTAAGCCATGAGTCGTTGTTTGTTGTTCGTTGTTTATTGTTAGTTGTTGCTGGTCATTGGTCATTGGTCATTGAAAAGTATTAACTACTAGGGACTAATGACAAAGGACTAATGACTAAATCTACTTGATTTCTTTGTGAACTGCGTGTTTGTTGCAGTGGCGGCAAAACTTTTTCAATTCTAGACGTGCCGTCGTGTTGCGACGGTTCTTCATCGTTGTGTAGCGGGAGACACCGGGCGATCGCTTATCCAGGTTGGTGCGACACTCGGTACATTCCAGGGTAATAATAATCCGGACACCTTTCTTACTTGCCATAGTCTTTCTTCTAGAAAATCAAAAGATTAGCCGAAATTAACACAATTTTCTATTATTTCATGCGACGGCTCATCTGTGCAACCAATTTTTTGAGTCGGATGTCGAGAGAAAAGCCTCGGCGAGTCTGGATGACAAACGTTTGGGCAATGCGATCGTGGAAGGCTTGCTGCGCCTCAGCATCAGCAAAGGCGGCTCCACAATCTACTGCCAAAGGAGCAGTCAACAGCAGCAAGGATATACCGTTAGCCACACCAATACGCAGACCTATCGTTGCTAAGAAAGCACAAAATCCCAGAATGCCTTCCCGCTTGGCTAGTGTCAATAGTCCGGGAATTTTGCTGTATCTAGCATCAAGAACTTTCATATCCAATGCCCAGCGCCCCAGACTTTGACCCTGATTGCTCGATACTAACACTACCCGCATCCCTAGCCAGAGCAACATAAAAACTAGCATCTGAAGCACGATGCTGGTTACGAATGAACTGACGAGCCAAACAGCAACAAAATCAATGAAAAAAGCCCCTGCTCGTCGCTCCATCGGCACCTTAGGAAAGCGGTTGTAGATTGGCTCAAGATTCATGAGAAACCTGGGTGCAGATTGGCTAATTTACATCTTATCCTTGTGGGCGAAGTGCAGGGGTGGCTGTCTAGAAAATAGGGAATAGTGAGTGGGGAGTGGGGAGTGGGGAAGAGAGATTTTTATGGCTTCTTTGTGGGTTCTTGCCCATAGGTCTATGTTGAAAGTGCTGAGTTAGGAAAGCCAATATAGACTAACTAAAGTAGTGAAATCTGGGTTATGGCAATGCTGTCAGTTAAAGAAGCGGAGTCAGTTATTCTCAGCTTGGTGCAACCGTTTGACAAAGAGCTAGATGTAGAGGTTGTAGACTTATTCGCTGGTACAGGTCGCATTTTGGCAACTCCTGTGATTAGTCAGCTAGATTTTCCTCATTGGGATAATTCGGCAATGGATGGATATGCAGTGCGCTCTGTAGATGTCCAATCCTGTAACGCCCAAGAGCCAGCGGTATTAGAAATTATCGAAGAAATTCCTGCTGGATATCAACCCAAATGTTCGGTTCGACAAGGACAGGCGTCCCGCATCTTAACGGGTGCTTGTATGCCGACGGGTGCGGATACGGTGGTGATGCAAGAGCAAACCCGCAGAGAGGGAAATCATGTATTTATCTTAGAGGCACCCCAAGCGCAGGCGTTTGTACGTCATCGGGCATCTTATTACCAGGCGGGAACAACTCTGCTGATGCCGGGAACCCTTCTCAATGCTCCAGAAATTGCTGTGTTAGCGGCGGCACAGTGTACTAAGCTTTCCGTTTATCGTCGTCCTCGCGTAGCAATTCTATCGACGGGCAACGAGTTGGTGACACCTGACCAATCACTGCAACCCGGTCAGATAGTAGATTCCAATCAATACGCTCTTGCTGCTTTAGTGGCGCAAATGGGAGGTATTCCTCAGCTATTGGGGATTGTACCCGATGAGCCAGAGGCGATCGCATTTTTAATTACCCAAGCTATCTTAACAGCCGACATCGTTCTCTCAACTGGCGGCGTCTCAGTGGGGGATTATGATTATGTCGATCGCATCTTGGCTCAATTGGGTGCACAAATCCACATCCGCTCGGTTGCTATCAAACCCGGTAAACCCTTGACTGTCGCGACATTTGCCTCAGTTAAAGGAGGCGCAAAACGTCCTGTGTTATATTTTGGTCTACCAGGAAATCCCGTTTCAGCTCTAGTTTCCTGTTGGCGGTTTGTGCAACCAGCACTCTTCAAGCTTTCCGGCTTACCTCAGGAACTTTGGGGACCAGTATTTGTGCAAGCGCGATCGCGTCAGGACTTACGCTCTAATGGGAAGGTAGAAACCTACCTATGGGGGCAGTTGTACCGAGTAGACGGAACTTACGAATTTCAACTAGCCACTGGTAGCCATATCTCAGGTAATTTAATTAACCTAGCCGGAACCAATAGCCTAGCTGTCGTGCCTGTCGCTCAAACATTTATTCCAGCAGGAGAGCTAGTTAAAGTTTTACAGGTTGGTTCAACTCTTGGAAATTAGAGCTGTCTTGAAAGTCGGCAGTCGGGAGTGGGGAAAGAGATTTTCATGTTGAGAGTTGTGTACTGCCGTTCATGGTGTCTCTTGCAAAAGTCAAAAGATAACCCCCTCAGTCCCTCCTCATTAAGTTTCTGATGACGCAACGAGGATGCCATAGAAATTCCCCCCACTCCCCACTCCCTACTCCCTACTCCCTCTACCCTGGAAAGCGCTTTACTAAATCGTCGCCCGGAATAACCGTCGTATAGAAGGTGTAGTTTTTATTTAGCTGGTAGCGCAAATCCTGCTTAACTAGTTTCATAAATTCCCGATGTCCCTGTCGAGTTCGCCCTACCAAGCAGCCAGCACTAGCCATATCAATGTTGTTATAGGCTACGTCATACCCCCAGTGCTGATTAATGGCAAACAGTCCCGTATCGAGCTTATCGTTGGTACGCTTTAAATCTCGATTAAAGTCTCGGTGAACGGTAATTGGAGCAACCTGTACTAACGCCTCGTGGGTATCATAATTACCGTGCAAACCAACCTGCCAAGCTTTATATTGTCCAAACTTGATTCTGGCTGCTCCCTTATTGTTCATCGGATTGTAAGTGTAATAATATCCAGGCTCTGTCGTTGCTTCCCAGTTACCGATGACTGCTGGAGCGCCGTCTAAGATCTGGATAACCATTCTGCGATCGTTGAAGTAGTTTGACGCATCGGAATTAAGCTTGCCATTAGCCTCCATCCCCTCAATGTAAACAATGTTGTACTGCTTCGGACCTTGAAAAATCTGATACTTCATTGCCTGCATATACTTGATAATGCGGCTAGCAAGGTTATTCCCAAGCTTCAGAGGTGGTTTCGGTAAATCCTCAAGCTTCGCCTCGATCAGCCGTTTGGCGGTTACAGCTCCAAGGTATTCAATCTCATTACATTTCATCA
>DATNQT010000352.1:0-2112 GCA_036703885.1 Candidatus Sericytochromatia bacterium | reverse complement strand
TCCGAAATTTGGCAAGCGGCGTTTCCTGCCAATCCGGTAGTTGTTCTCTCTGGTCCTAACCTATCCAAAGAAATTAAGCAGGGACTTCCGGCGGCGACAGTCGTTGCTAGCACCAACGTTACGGCAGCGAAGGTTGTACAGCAGGCGTTTTCTTCTCCAAATTTCCGGGTTTATACCAATCCCGACCCTTTGGGCGTCGAACTGGGGGGTACGCTGAAGAATATTATGGCGATCGCAGCTGGTACGTGTGACGGTTTGCAGCTAGGAACGAATGCTAAGGCAGCCCTCCTAACTCGTGGACTTGCTGAAATTATCCGAATTGGTACGGACTGGGGAGCTAAAGCAGAAACGTTCTATGGTTTATCAGGACTGGGTGACCTCCTCGCCACCTGCAACAGTAACCTCAGTCGCAATTATCAAGTGGGCTACCAACTGGCTCAAGGTAAGACCTTATCGCAAATCCTGGAGCAGTTAGAAGGAACAGCCGAAGGAGTCAACACCACTTCAGTGCTGATCGAGCGAGCAAACGGGCGAGGTGTATCAGTTCCCATTACCTATCAGGTCTATCGCTTGCTTCGAGGTGAGATTACGCCGCAATCCGCTGTTGAAGCGTTAATGTTACGAGACATAAAGCCAGAGTGAGACAGCCGTTTGCGGCGTGAGGAACCTTTCTCTAAAATTTTTCTCCTATATTTAGACAATTCTTCAGGAATCTGCCTACTGAGTTATGAAGATTAATACAGCCTTTGATTAAGGTTGCTCTCCCTAAATAGTGATCCGCTTATACTGTTTGTTAGATGAGAAGCCAAGTACGTCCTACCAAAGATAGATTTTTAGGCAAAATGCCAAGATTTATGTAGTGGTTGAGACGGAAGCGACACGTCTAGCAGCCGACATCAGCAAAGGTTTCCAGTCCCAACTGGCAATCTTTGACGAAAAAAAAGATAAGCGCTGTTCTCCGGTCATCAAGGGTGGGAACTCTAAGTAATAAGTTGTGACGCACACTTCATCAGGTGTTGTCACCATTCGTAATTAAGAGATCATTATGCAAGCCACTCCTTTCTTTGCCGACCCAGAATTCGACCACGAACCGCCTGTCTACAGCCTTGAGGAACTCAACGGCACAAGCGAAGATGCGGAAACATCGGTAGATGATTTGGCTGACATGGAGATTGAAGATACAGATGCCAGCAGCTTCTCCAGAAATGTCAGCCGCCGCACTACTGACCTTGTTCGGTTATACCTTCAAGAAATTGGTCGGGTTCGTTTACTCAGGCGAGATGAGGAAGTCTCGGAAGCCCAAAGAGTTCAGCGCTATATGCGATTGTTGGACTTGCGAACTGAGTTTGCAACGCCAGCAGATGAAGTGATTCAGCGCTTTGTCCACCTGATTGATAGCCACGATCGCCTAGCATCCCAGTTAGGTCACCGCCCCTCTTTAGAACGGTGGGCTAGTACGGCTGGGATTGAGGTTTCTGACTTGAAGCCAAGTTTGGCAGCTGGGAAACGGCGCTGGGCTGAGTTAGCAGATCTTTCGATCAAGGAGCTAGATTACATTCAAGCTCAAGGCATCCGAGCAAAAGAACACATGATCAAAGCGAATTTACGCTTGGTGGTGTCAGTAGCGAAGAAGTATCAAAATCGTGGTTTGGAACTCCTCGATCTAATTCAGGAAGGGACTCTAGGATTGGAACGGGCGGTTGAGAAGTTTGACCCTACCAAAGGATATCGATTCAGTACCTATGCCTATTGGTGGATTCGGCAGGGAATTACAAGAGCGATCGCAACTCAAAGCCGTACCATCCGCCTGCCTGTTCACATCACCGAAAAACTCAACAAAATCAAAAAAGCCCAGCGCAAAATCTCCCAAGAAAAGGGTCGCACGGCAACAATTGAGGATATTGCGTTGGAGTTAGACATGACACCTCCCCAAGTGCGAGAAGTCTTACTCCGAGTACCTCGCTCTGTTTCGTTAGAAATTAAAGTCGGCAAGGAAAAAGACACCGAACTAGGTGATTTGCTGGAAACTGAAGAGACTTCTCCAGAAGAAGTGCTGATGCGAGAAGCTCTCCAACGGGATTTGCATCAACTTCTAGCCGATCTGACCAGCCG
>DATNQT010000351.1:0-9597 GCA_036703885.1 Candidatus Sericytochromatia bacterium | reverse complement strand
TTGCCCTGCTGAAAAGTCTGATAAGTCAGCTTAGTTAAAGTGTCAGACATGGAAATTGCTTGGCTTGCTTGAATCTGTTGCGAAGTATCTTGTAAATAATTGTAACAAAAATTAGCTAACTGGCACACTAATCCTAGGTAGCTCTAGGGGTAAGGAGACTCAAAATTTCAGAAATCCCAGTGATCTCGCGCTTCGATAACACCAACTAGGGATTGTAGGTCAAAGTTGCGATCGCCTCCGCTCAAACAGATACCGGAACTAATCACGGTAAGATCGCCTTTGGAAATAGCAGAAGTATGACGCTCACCATTACCAGTCGTCCACTCGACTTGCCAGAAATCTCCGCGATCGCGAAATTCTTGCAAGTTGCCACCCCCCATTTGCAGGGCATCCCGCAAACGCCCTTCATCATCCCGGTTCCGTCGCCTTGAGTGTCTGGGATTTCCTGTATACCTTAGATTTTGATACTCAGTCGCACGTTGCTGCAATAAAGCTTCCTGCTGAAGTCTGTTGTGATAGCGCTGCCTTGCTTCCTGCCGTTGCTGTCTTTGAATTTCTCGCAGACGTTGTTCCTCTTGTTGTTGCCATACCTGAGCCTGATAAGCTTCTGACTGCTGCAATGCCA
The DNA here is from genome assembly GCA_036703885.1 of Candidatus Sericytochromatia bacterium. Taxonomy (GTDB): domain Bacteria; phylum Cyanobacteriota; class Cyanobacteriia; order Cyanobacteriales; family Coleofasciculaceae; genus CADCTM01. Next base: position 8,972 of record DATNQT010000351.1, on the reverse strand, counting down.
GATCGTAAACCGTCAACATTTCCGGTGTCATCCCCGAAAATTGAACGTTTTCCGGCATCGTAAGCTGCCTTAGCTGCTCTTTTAGCTGTTCTGCTGGCTGAGGTTCCGCCCTTCTATCAATCTCATCAAACCACCAGGCACTACCATCAAACCGAGCAATAATCGGCTCAAACGCAACTGCTTCCGTTACCAGATGCACTGGCACTGGCTTGGCAGCACCCAAGCGTTGCTGCATATCCGATTCATTCACCGGGTAAGCCAGCCAAGTTTGCCCCTGCAACACATAAGCTAGCCGTAGACGTAATGGCTTAAGCAGTTTGAGATACTCCGCCAGTTGCGGCAAACTGGGTTCTTCCATTACCTTGGCGGTTTTCCCATCCACTGGCTGAAAGATACCCCACCCTTCAAAGTCTTGTGGCTGAGGGGTGAAGGTGTAGACAATCTTTGCCACAGATGTCCGCACCCGTCCGCCACGCACACAAGGCGCGAGAAACTGAGTGTTACCCAGTTGAGTTTCTTGTGCAGCAATTTGGTTGAGGAGGTTGTGGATATCTGCCATGATGTTGCCTTGTTTAGGGCGATGATTGAGATTGCGAAGAGAGTCTCTACATGCACAGTACAAAGGGATTTCGGAATGTCTTGAGATCAATGCGATCGCCTACAATTACTCCTTGCTCTGGTCATGTCAGGCTACGTAAAGATGACTATACAAATCTGTGAGTAAATTCATAGGTAAAATCCACACGTCCTTTTCGTAAAATCGCTGGATCTAGCCTTTCAGTAGTGTTGCAGGTCATCAAAACGACAAGTTTTTGCTGATTTAGGATAGCTGATTCATCAACTACACTCTGATACAAAGTTCCATCCAGCAAACTTAGAATATGCTCCGTTTTATTATTTTGTTGAGCCGCTTCACTCGCTCGATTCTGAGCTAAGTTATCGGCTTCATTAATAATGAGGCAAATCCGCTCTAAGTAATTGGGTGGAACAAAATTCTCAACCGCATCGTGGTCTAGGATAAAAATGACGAATCCTAGAGGCATCAAAATTTCTTTAGCCACAGCTTGAGTCCAGGCAGTTTTACCCGTGCCGGGTTCTCCGCTTACCAACACAGCCAGTTGATTTTGGTCGAGAATTGCCTGTTGAACTGTATCTGTAAAGCTTTGAACGTCAGCGGGAAACGTGCGGATTGGGAACTGGCTTTGAACTTGTCCAACACGACTTTGATACCCACTAAGCATCACGGCTAAATTGTAAGTCGCTTTATTAACTAATGGCGCGATGTCCTTAGCAATTAAAGTGTACTGTCGCCGTCCCCTGCCAAGATTGTCAATTTGTAGCCAAACTTGCTGCTCGGACCAATAAGCAAAAGCTGTACCGATGACTTCGAGACGTTCCCAGCTAACAAACCGATTGACAGGAAGATAAAAATGCCGCTCCATATAATACTGGGTAATCAGTTCCGGATTACCCAATAAATCTAGAATTTTGAAAACAGTAATTTCCTCTAAACGGTTGAGAACATAATTAATGGGAATACTATTGCGTGTTAAGGCTTGAGCAAGGGGAGTCTCAACACTCAAAATCTCTCCATAGCGATGATCAGGGACTGGAGGTTCAGGGGTAATGTAGTTCCAAAATTCATCTACTTCATATCGCGTATTTTCAGAAAAAACGTTTAGAATATTTGCCCACCAGGTATAATAATTACGACCGATCGCATCCGCAAGACCACTGGCGATCTTCATACTTTTACGACTTAGCTCCCACGGGTCGTTAGACACGAGATGTAAAAGAAAGTCCCAATCAAATTGCCGAGACAATGGTCTCCATCCCGCTCCCAATAAGCCTCGACTTTGCGAGTTATTGCGTACAGGAGTCTCATCGTTACTAAAGTATCCTGAACCCATAATCTCAGTTTCTCAATGCTGTAGTGTAATTTTAATAAATAAAAAATGATTTAACCACAAAGTTTTCCAATATAACCTATACATTTTAAATTTATAGCAATTCTCATATCAGTGAGGTAGGTCTTACTTTCTTGCCCATTCCCAATTCCCAATCCCCGAAAACCCAGAACCTTGTACCTCATACAAATGAGAACTGCTATATTTTCTTGTAAATACTGTTTCATCGCCTAGTTAAGAAAGTTTTATTTTACTCTTTTTAAGAACTAGGCAAATTAGATTTGGCGTAGATATTCCGGTGGAACACGATCTACTAGCCATACCCCGTTTTCAGAACAGTAAAACGTATATCCTGCCTCCTGCATTGCTGTTGCATCCACTTCAAACACTACGGGACGACCGTGCCTTGCACCAACTCTTTTCGCAGTAGCAATATCTTCCGATAGATGGACGTGATGCCGTAACATTTTACGAAGACCTTCTCGAAGAATTGCCTCAACTGCACCATGACCCGTACCGTGATAAAGCACATCGGGAGGAACAGTTGGCTCTAACTGTAAATCAACCTCTACACTGTGTCCTTGATTCGCACGAATTAAAGTTCCTGTGGAGTCAAATGAAAAGCGCTTTTTGTCATTGTTGGCAACTACTTCATCCAACTCAATACGGTTGATGGGGAAGGAGTGCTTTTTACACGCTGCTAAGAGTTCATCGACAGAAATCCACCCACCTGGAGCAAGTTTAATGCCAATGCGATCGGGCTGATGCCGAAGATGCTTACTGAGATATTTGCTAATTTTAACTAAGCGATAATTATTCATCTACCTCTATAAGTCCACCAGCCTCCTTGGAGAACATATATTTTCCCTTTTCTAAGTCAGTACAGTAGTAAGGTGGGCACTGCCCACCCTACTGGCTACTTGTCATCCCGGACTGGCAACGGTGTCTCCAGAATTTCCATCAGCAACTCCAGTCGCGACGGACGGGACAGTAAGGGAATCAGGTTCGGGAGCGAGTAGTAGTCACCTGCGAAGGTGAAGGTATCGACCTGCGCCTGTCTTTCCTGTAACCTACGCTCTAGCCAATCATAGGCATAACCTACCTTGACAACAAGGACGCTTGGCTCAACTTTGAGGTCGCGCTTGTAAGCATCGTAAGTTTCAGCGAAGTAGGGGGCGCTATTCTCTCCTTCGTCAGTTACCAGGATGATTTGCTCAACCCGTTGCTTCCTCAAGCGCATCGCTTCCAGAGGAGAACCGATGCTAGTAGCCCCACCCGCCTTAAGGTGCTGGAATGCCCGTTCCCAATCACTCAGTTGATTCCCAGACGCCTTGACCGGATAAGGCAGGGTGTCGAAAGCGTAGACGAACAAATCAGCTTCGGTAATACCTGAAATCAATGCAGCGATGCGTTTACCGACTTCAATAGCACTTTCCATAGAAGACGATTTGTCAATTAGGAGGGCAGTCGGTTTGGTAATCTTACCGCGCTTTTTCACCTGCTCGTCCGTCACCCGTTCCAGCATTGCTGCTGTTTCAGCGTCTAGTTCAGCTGCGTCTGCTGCAACTCGTGCCTTTAAAGCCGCTACCCGGACATCACCCTGTGCTTGCTCCAACTTCTCGTTAATCAGTGCTTTTACCTGAGGGTTTTCCATTGCACCGCGAGTTTGGAGTGACTTGAGGTTGTTGATGACTTCTTGGGGCGACATGGAGTTAATCAATGCTACTAACACGGTAGGCGTTAGCTGTTTGATGGCTCCTACTGCCACGGTGTAAGGAATTTTGTGTTCTACAATTAGCTGGGCTTGTTCTAAAGGTGAAGATGCGATCGCCATTAGCTTTAATGCAAAGGCAAGGCTATCTTCAGGCGGATTGTCCTTAAACAATACCGCATCAGCGCGATCGCTAGGCTTGATGTGCAAGCTGGCATAAAGGTGCTTCATCGCCTTACGTGCTCGCAATGCCGCTCTGTCAAAGAAGGCGAAATTCTTCTCCCGATCCTTAAGATAGCGCCGCACCGCTGTACGAGTCGAACGCGGCAGCTTACCCCGATGCACCTTCAAGAAGTCCACAATCCGGGCTACCTGATAAGGCGGAAACTCCTGCAACAGCACGTAACCCGCATCCCGATGTTCAGTCATCGTGCTGGTAAGTAGATTGCCGACAAACACTTCTTTGTGGTCGCGGACATCACCAGTACGCTGATACCAAACTGCCAAGTGCCCGTAGAAGAGGGGGTCGCGTTGTACCATCTCTTCATGGAGTTTTCCCACCTGCTCTAGTTGTCGGTGTGGCGTGGTGAGAAGGCTATTGAGCATATCTAAACGCAAATCGCGTTCTGTTGCTTGCATCGGAATCACCTCAATCGCAGCTCAATGCTTAATGCTTATGGTGAATAGTCCCTCTTCGTGCAAGTCGAAAAAGCCTTGGTTTTACTTTTACAAAGTATGTAAGCTTTTCCGGTTAGGGCACGCTGAGGAAAACTTAGGGATTGAACATTTAAATCTTTAAGTTTTTGTCGTATTTTCTAGATGCTACACTAATACTACAAAATTGTCAACATGACCAATAGGACTTACGCAAATTGATCTTTGAAGTCCTATTTGTAGGGGCGCACGACCGTGCGCCCCTACAATATGTGGTGTCCGTGCGTAAGTCCTGACCAAGTAGCACGGCTTTCGACAGGTAGGCAATGCCGTGTCACACTCCTAAGACGAGTCTGGGATCGGCAAATCAGCTTAGTGACTTACATCACTGAGCTGTACAAGCTATGTCACATTTGCTTTGAGCCTTTCTCACGACGCCCTGAAACTCTCGATCACTGAGAATCTTTACAATATCCCTGATACTAAAATTACAGAGTTATTAACAAACCTATGAGATCTACACAAGTTTGCTTTCCAAGGTTCCCAGTTCAGCAAGTTGCAGATCGCATTATTTATTTTCGTAAGATTACTCGTATTGACCAACATTTGTTTATGGCAGCCGTCCTCTCTAAAAAGTCGCTATCCCTAGAAGAACAAAACCTGGTTGAACAGATTTATCAAGGCTTAAACCAAGGTTGGATTCGAGTGACGGAATAAGCTAGTTTAGTGCCGACTTTTTTAGATATAGATTATTCAGTAAATAAGTTCTTATATTTTCAATAAATTTATTTCAAAAGATAGAAGAAATTATTTTCTACCTTAGGTTAATAAACCACCACTATTCAATAAACCCAGTAAAAATACAGCCGTAGCGACGAAAGACAGAACCATCATCAACCCAGCAGGCATAAATGCACGGGTGCTAGAAAAGCGCCTTACAAAGACAATGAAAAGAATTATCCCAATCAAGGCAGCTAATCCTAAACCTACCAGTGGTAGCTGACGACAAATCAACCAGGCAACCACTAACGCTACTCCACTTCCTAAACCTGAAACCAGTGAAGCTTGGCTTTTTGCTTTGATGTAGCCCATCACACCACCCAGCAAAACCAGTAAACCGTAAATTAAAATAGACCAGGTAGCAATTTGAAATAAATTGTTCATTTTAAGAAAGTTACTGGTGTAAGGCGTTAGCTTAAAAAAGACGAGTTAGGAGATTTAAGTCTATGACCGCAAGCGAATTTTTAACGTTAGTACTGCTACTGAGTCCGGGTCTTGTGCTTTCGGTTGTTCTTATGTTCACCTTTGCAGCCGGTGGCTGAATTTTGTTTCGCTTTTAAGGGTAGTCAGTTCAACCTTGCCAAGCCACTCTATTTATAGCAGAGTAGGGCACTAACTATAATGCAGAACTGACCGGACAAAATAAGCAGAAAGACTCCCCCCGCAGACAGCCTGAGTTTGACGGGGGAATAATACCTATCTTACGAGGGACGGGATCTACTGCTCAGTCCGCTTGGAGGAGTCCTTAGACTTTTTATCGTGACGTGGCTTGCGACGCAAGGGAATTGAGTCGATTAATGTTTCTTCCAGTTCCATGCGTTGTTCCATCTGACGTAAGAAATATCCGGTCATCATGGCTGAAGCCAGCAATCCTGCCAGATTTTCTCGGTCAGTTGTAATTTGCACGTTGAAACTCTCTGAGGGCAGCATCCCTACGAGTCCCTGAACATTTTGAGAAATGATCTGTTGAATCTCAGGACTGGCAGATTTGGCAACCCGTGATAAAACATCAGGCGACTGGTGTTGGAGATAGTTTAGAAGTTGATTTTCTTGTTCATCTTCAGCTTGAGAACTGAGAAAGTCAGGGTTAAATACCATTAGGAATCTCAGGTTTGACTTACTTAGTTTCTACTCTATACGATTGTGATGTCTGCCGACCTCTGCATTGGGCAGAAATCCTAGTTCTTTAGGAAGAAATTTTGAGAAAGAACCGTTTTTGAAGAAATGATGAAGTACTTTGTTAGGGCTGGGAATGCGGTTCTGGCGGGGTCAGCAGTTGATCGAGTTCAAAGTGTTGATGAAATTTGTCAGTAACTTGTAACCAGTAGGATCGACCTTCAGTTTGTCGGCGTCTCTGGACAAATCCCAGACTGACAAGTTCCTGAATATGTTGATAAGCACCACTACCCCGTAGGTCGATCAGGTCAGTTTGGGCGATGGGGTCTTTAAGAGCGATCGCCGCTAGGGTTCTCAAAGCACCTGTACCGAGTTCGGCAGGTATTAAGTTTTGCATCAATTCTTGAAAGGAAGACCGCAACTGTAAGCTATAGCCCGTAGGAGTTTCAACAACTTCTAGTGCGCTATCTCGATGGGCATAGTCTGTCATGAGTTCAATAATGGCATCTTCAGCGTCACTGCGATCGCATCCTGCATAGTCCGAAATTTCTGCGATCGTGAGGGGTTGTCCTTTCAGGTAGAGAATCGCTTCGATTTGGGTTGCTAAACGAGGCATTTGGTAAGGGCTAGAGGTTACACGCTAGGGCTAGGAAAAGGATTAGTGATTAGGAATTAAAGAGTGCGAACTAAATTCAATTGGTATTTTACCGCTCGCTCCTCACTCTCCACTCCTTAATCCAGTTGGCGTCCGGTGAGTTCAACAAAGATATCTTCTAAGTTGGAGGGACGAACCATTATGCCAGTTTTGTCGGGTAAGTTGTCAAGGTAGGCATTGGCTTGTGCCAGGTCGGTGAAGAATTTATATTCAAAGCGATCGCCTACTTGTTTCATCACCAATCCTTCGCCATGTTGCTGTCGTAATTGTTGGAGAGTGCCAAGTTCAATTAGCTGTCCAGCGTCCATGATGCCGATCCGGTCGCATAAAAACTCCACTTCATCCATATAGTGAGTTGTCAGCAACATCGTCATCCCCTGTCGGTTCAAATCGCGAATAATTTCCCACAGGCGGCGGCGGGTTTGAGGGTCAAGTCCTACTGTTGGCTCATCTAAAAACAGAATAGAGGGTTCGTGCAACAGTGCCCTGGCAATTTGCAGGCGGCGCTTCATACCGCCAGAGAGGGTTTTGACTATAGTATCGCGTCGATCTAGCAGTTCTACATACTCCAACCACTGATTAATCAACCCCCGACGCTTGGGATTAGGAATGTGGTGCAGGCGTCCGTGCAATTCCATATTTTCCCAAACGGTCAGGTCTGCATCCACGCTAGTTTGTTGCAACACGACACCGATATTCTGCTTCACCTGCTGTCGTTCGCGCACAACGTCGTAACCTGCGACTTCAATTTGCCCCTTTGTCGGTCGAGTCAGGGTCGTGAGCATCCGAATTGTAGTGGATTTACCCGCACCGTTGGGACCAAGCAGACCAAACATCTCTCCCGATTCAATTGTGAAGGAGAGGTCATTAACTACTGGCACTTTATCGTAGGTCTTGTGGACATTCTGGAGGGAAACGGCAGTGGGCATAGATGCCTATAGGAGATGGATGAGTCAATCTTCAAAACATGATATAGCGGTTCTCGGTTGGATGCGGTACACTCTCTCCTCCAGTTCTGTGCCTTGGTGTATAACCCAAAGCCAGAAGTGATCGCGATAAGTAGAGGCTCTGTTAAGGTGAAGAAAGCCAGCACTTTCGAGCTAGGCTTCATGAGATGAAAGCTCGCAACTCTCATGATGAAAATCACTTTCTCCTGACCCCTGACTCCTGACTCCTGACTCCTATTTTCAGACTAGATGGGTAATCAGTTAATCTCATTCCGTCTTAGAGATGAAGAGGTTGCTCTACTCATGCAGTGGGCAGACCTAGAAGAGAACGCCAGCTTGACGGCACAAAGGCTGATTAGAAAGCTGTTGGGTACAGCAGAACTGCCACCCAACAAACTGACTTCTCTATTAACTCAGGTCATTGAGTTTCAAGAACAAGTGGAATCGATCAAGAACTTTGTTGACGAATCGATTGATCAACGCTTGGATGCTGTAGACCAACTCGTTAACGAAGCGGTTAACCAGCAAATGGCAGCAGAACGGCTCCAAATGCGATCGCATTTTGACGATTGGGAGCAACGTTTAGACAAATATTTCCAGGTTCAGCGTGCATCGGTCAAGGTATCTGCTTCGCCGACGCAGCAAACCAAATTGCCTATAGAGCCATTCAATCACTCAGAATTAGCCAAAAGGCTAGTTAATCCCAAAACCGGACATTCCTACTCTCAAAGCGCAATTACGCGACACAAAGAGCGAGCTGATTTTCCTGAGTGGTCAAAGGATCGTGACCCGCAGCGAGTAGCGTGGAAGTATGACGCCAGGAATGGGCTATTTTATCCGATACAGCGATCGTGAAAAACTGGAAGGCAACTTGCTAAGAGCAGCGCACAGGAAATAAGTATCCAGTTGGACAAAGGTTAAAAGGCTTACTGTATAAGCAATATCCCTTCTGCCATCTGCCTCCTGCCTTCTTGCACTAAGAAACTTCAGCTGATTGTAAAGCTTTGGCAAAGTCTCTGATTTTTCACATAATTCCTAGCCTACAAGGGTGAGTACTTAATGAAGGTTCCTTTCATTGAGATGACTCAAATGAGATTGCTCAGAGTTAAGGTTTTGACCAAAAATAATCTTCAAATATCGGGTCAGCTAAAAACCACCCTCCCTTTAGACAACAATCGTTTCCAGCTACCAGATTTACTCAA
>DATNQT010000350.1:0-15515 GCA_036703885.1 Candidatus Sericytochromatia bacterium | reverse complement strand
GCTGCGGCTTCAATATCTTCCCACTGTCTTTTAAAGGTTTCTGCCCAGGATTGTTTGCTCATAATGGAACTGGTAAATTCCAAGCCTGCTGCTAGCATCCGTTTTCCATTAGTTCCACGAGCATTGATGGGTTCCCAAAAGATTACCTCTGGATTAATACGCATAATTTGTTCCAGATCTCTTTTGAAATCATCTACAGTTCTGCTAGGAGGTGTAGGAGCCATAGCAACATACAACCGACACCCAGCTTGATGACCTTCCTGCAAAGCTTTGTAGCGCTCACTTGGGGGAGGTGATTGAGGTTCAATCTTGCGGCTGAGTTCATCATCCAAATTTGGCAGGCTCATGCCAACTATCACGTTGTCATTCTTAAGCACATCAATATCATTTACCCACAATAGACCACGAGTCAGAATTCTGACTCTTTTGTTATATTTCAAGAGAACCTGAACAGCGTCACGGGTCACACTTGCAGTCTGCTTGTTTTGGTAGGGATCGGTGCCAGAACAAAGTAAAACTACGCCTTTACCTTCCGATGTTTCTCGCCAAGATTTCTTACGACTTAAAATTTTTTCTAGTTTCTCAGGAATGTCTTCACGAACAAAAAGATATTGTCCCCAATCCATCTGAGGATTGCTTACTCCTTTTTCCCGCAACTGTGCTTGTTTTGTCCGAATTGCTGGGGTTGAAGGTACATAACAGAAAGTACATCCATGTAGACACCCTGAGGCTACGTTAACCACATAGTCACATAGCCCTTTTTTATTAAGAGCGCTCTCTTGGAGAGGATTAACAATTTTTTCACTGCCTTTGACAATAGACATAGTAGATATTCCTACTAATTTCACGAGGCTTGTGGCATTTTTTCTTGTATTTAGATATAAAAACAACCGTCAAAAGAAATAAAGTTGCTTATTCCCTGTTGCTCTAATTATATCATTATTCCGTACCTCGACCTTTTCCCCTTTAACTATTGTGCCATTTCTTAAAATTTCGATTTCTTTATCTCTTAATAGCCTATTGATGTAATACTTGTAATGCTTCTTGCTGGCTGGGTTTAGTTGTATGGTATCATGACAAATTTTACTGAAATAATTTCCTTCATGGTTTTCACGAATAATTGAACCTAAATCTTTTTCAAGAATATCTATACAAGATTCAAAATTATCAAGCGTACCTTCTATAGAAAAATCTAACCTTCTATCTTTCTTATACTCATCTACAGTTTTTATGCCGAAACCATAAACCTCAAATTCAAATAAATGGTACAAACCATTATATTTCCAAAGAGTTTCTCTCATAACTTGCAAAGCAGTTAAATTTTGAGAAAAATGCATAAGATAATATAAAACTACAATGTAACCTTTAGGTATTAGAGAAAATGTATGTGCATACTGGACTTTCCCTTTTTCTCTAAATAATCTCAATGACTCATTTCTTAGGTAACGTTGCTCATCAATTTCATTCAGCCTTTTTAAATTGACTGACTCATAGTAACCATCTGCTTCTAAAAGCCTATTAAATGTAATTGCATCTTTTCCATGTTTACCAATAATAAATCTTTTCAACTCTCTAATCATATATGTATAAAGAATTTCTGAACCTGGGAGAGAGTTTATTGTTCTAATACTACTCATAGATATATCACTCCAGCCAAAAGGATCGAGCAAGAAAAAGGAGTGACCTTTGCGCCTACTTACTGTATAGGTGCAATAAGCAACTTTCGCCTCAAATTCGTCAAGGATAAATTCACATTGTTCTACTAGCTTTCCAAGTTCACTATTAAAGTCATGTGGCTGCTCATCAATTAGTTCACCAAATCCAAATTTGTCCATTGAGTAGTTTTTGAGACAACTCAAGTGAGCTTTTTTATTATCTATAAAAATGAATTTTACGTTAAGTGTTAACTTTCGTTTTGATTTAAGGTATCCTGAGCGAACGGCTTTCATGATTCTTATAGGTGAACCTTCCCAATAATTATGATCTTTTTGATAAATACCGCCTCCACAAAATCCATCTATAAAAGTGAATGTTGTTTCTCCATACCTGGCTTTTCCATATAAGGTAATTATGAGATTCTCAATATATTCTTCAAGAATTTGATGCTTTGCTTCTGTATGAATGTCTATTGAAGGAATAGAACTTCCATCAGCACTCCATTTTGCTTGTGCTTCACTCATGTTGATGCTCTCCTAAATAAAGTTTGGTAATACTAACTGGTATTTTGAGAGTGTGGGGGGTATTTGCAGCGATGCGATCGCGCTTGAGAAGGCTCGATATGCGATCGCATTCCTCCCAAGTTGAAAAGGCTAGATTGGCAGTCGCCGCAGTCGATAGCGACTATCTTCTACCATCACAATTGCTCCTGTCTCCAAATCCTCATTACACTTTGAGAGAACTTCTAGCAATCTTGCACTAACAAAGGAAGGGAGAGTATTTTGTAATCGAAAAATAATGACGCTGGGAAGCGGCTCGGAACTCGCTGCTAAAAGATTGCTGAAGTCTAAGTCAAAGGTTAAGATAATTCGTTCCTCTTGGCTTGCCTTCTCCACAATTTCTGTATCGGGAAGCCTTTGTAACCCTTCCTCCCTCAGATGAATAGCCTCATATCCAGCTTCTCGAAGGTTCCGCACCACAGTCATAGAAACCCCCATATCCGCGAGAAACTTCATGCCGCACTGCCGCTAAAGGGACGAATTTCCTCCTGAGCCAAAAACACAGCATACTTGAGGCTGGCGCTAATATCTTCCGCTTCCAAATCTGGATATTCTTCCAGAATTTCCTCTACACTCATTCCATTAGCTATCAAACTCAGTACTAAAGAAACTGTAATCCGCATCCCGCGAATACAAGCTTGCCCTCCCATTACGTGCGGATTGAAGGTAATGCGCTCAAACATAGCTTCCTCCCAATGATGTCTCTAATTCTCTCAAATCCTCTGTGAGACCTGCCCTCCCTGCGCTGAAATCATCGTACTCAACTAGATAAGTGTGAACCATTAACGAAGTAGTAGCGAGGAACGACGCCAGCTATCACGCTTGAGACGCCCAATACGCGATCGCACCTGCCTCAAGCTGAGACTTACCCACTCTGCGCTGTATCGCACTAAGAAGAGATATGCGTGAAGCGTTCTCGAAGAGTAGCTATCGCGCTCTTCAAATCGCGCTTGAGAATGCCCGATATGCGATCGCCCCTATCTCTATAGACTAGTCCTATGCTGCATTTCGGATAATTTCAACTTCCGCCACTTCAGCTCACTTCAAACGACCCGATCGCAAAATACTCACAATCAACCACAAACCTAAAAAGGTCGCAACAGCAAATAAGACATTGCTAATTAACGACAGCTGACTCGTTTGCGCATTAGTCGAAATAATCGCCGCACCCATAATCAACGAACCAACCACAATACTAAACGAGAGCCGATTCGCCGAATCATCCACACTCCGCCGCAAGGGGTCGAGGTCTTTTAGTGTTATATTCCACCTTAAAGTTTCTGAAGTCACCCGGTCGAGGAGCAACTCTAGCTGGCGCGGAGTTTGCAAAGAGAGACTCTTGATATCAAGAGCTGTTCTCAGAACAGTTTGTAAGGGATTATCTCCTAATAACTGACGGCGAAACAAATCCGTCATCAGCGGTTTGATTTCATCTAAAAGATTAATCTCTGGGTCAAAACTACGAGCGACCCCTTCCAAATTCGCTATCGTTTTTGCATATAAACCCATATTGCTGGGCAAGCGAACTTTGTTGTTACGAGAGACTTGCAGCACCTCATAAAACACCTGGCTAAAGTTGATTTGCGACAGGCTGATATTGTAATACTTTCGCAACATGCGATCGTAGTCATTGGCTAATTTCGACAAATTCACAGGATGAGGCGACTCAGCTAACTCCAACGTCAGTTGACTACACCGTTGAGCATCTAAGTCTACGATCGCTAACAACATCTCTGTCAAAATCTGCTGCGTGCGCGGATCTAACCGTCCCACCATCCCGCAGTCCAACAGCGCAATACGACCATCATTGAGATAAAATATGTTACCTGGATGAGGGTCTGCGTGGAAAAAGCCGTCGATGTAGAGCTGTTGAAAGAAAGCGCGAAATAAAAGCGTCGTAATTTCTTTACGCTGAGTATCCGCATCCTTCCCATCCCGCAGCGCAGGTAACGAACCCAACAAAATTGGCACACCGTTGAGCCACTCCATCACCAGGAGCTTTTTGTTGGTCAAATTCCAATAAATCTCTGGCACCACCAACTGTGTCGGATCAAACCAGCGACTCGTCGATAAATTGCGGCGCAGCTGGTCGGTGAAGCTGGCTTCTTGATTGAAATCTAACTCTGCTTGCAGAGCCGTGACAAACTCCTCAGCTAGCCCCACAACATCATAGTCTTGCCCAAAGGTAGTGCGGGACACCAACTCTGCTAGAGTCCTAATCAGAGCAATATCTTGAGCAACAATGACCTCAATGCCAGGACGTTGCACCTTCAGAGCCACCTCCTGACCATTTTTTAAGGTCGCTCGGTGAGTTTGGGCGATCGAACCCGCTGCAACCGCTTGGGGGTCGATTGCGGCAAATGCCTCCTCTAAAGGCTGCCGCAACTGTTGCCGAATCACGACTTCTACATCGATCCACGGTACAGCTGGCACATTGGCTTGCAAGTCAGTTAGGGCTTCAACGTATTCCCCAGGTAAAAGGTCAGGGCGAGTACTGAGCAATTGCCCCAATTTGACGTAGACGGGTCCCAAATCCACGAGGATGTTACGAAGAACGGCGGGGGGCGGAAGATTCGGTTCGTCCGTCTTGCCCCCTGTTAGAAGTCCCCGCATATAGTCCCAGCCGTTGCGGAAGACGACTTCAATGATTTCGCGTTGCCGGGAACTGGTTTGAGTTAAGGAAAACATCGCGCTTGGGCTAAGGGATAGAGGCTAGCAAATAGAGTTGGTATTACTCAATGATGGTATAACGCCGATCGCCTATATGTGCCAATGTATCTGGGGAAGGAGATTAGAGCTTAATGCTAGGCTCAGGATAGTCAGAAGCGATCACTTTAATTTTGTTCGGGAGGGTTTAGTCCCTCTATCGGCTCATCTAGCTTGGCTAAAAAACTGTTTCCTTAAAATAACTGAAAGTAGGGGCAGTGCCACCGTGCCTACCCCGACAAACTTTAAAGCAAATCTTTCAACTTCGGGTCATCATGAAGCCGTTTCACAACCTGCTTGATATCCTGAGTCCGATCTTTTTTCACGATTAATGTGACGTTGCGATCGCGTACTACAACCACATCCTCCAAACCAATCGTTACAATCACTTCATCCTCACCACTGGCATAAAGAATCGCGCCTTTGGTGTCCATCCCCACATGGGTTGCCAGTTCCACATTCTCCGCATCCCCTTTGAGCAGACGCTCGATCGCATTCCAGTCTCCCAAATCATCCCAGCCAAACGACGCAGGTAACACATACGCCAACTGCGTCTTCTCCATCAACGCATAGTCGATGCTCTTCTTCTGAAGTTCTGGATACGCCGCTACACCTTTCTCTTCTATGGGACCAATAATTTCTGGTGCATAGGTGCGTAGTTCATCTAAAACCACCCCAGCTCGGAAAATGAATATGCCACTATTCCAGCTAAATCGACCCGTTTCAATAAACGTTTGAGCTGTTTCGCGATCGGGCTTTTCTGTAAACCGAGTGACCTGGTAAACTGGCAAGTCGCCAAAAGTTCCTGTTTGCTCCCCTTGCTCGATATACCCATAACCCGTAGATGGGTAGCTGGGAGTGATGCCCAACGTGACAATAGACGGTTTAGCTGATGCCATCTGGGCAGCGGCATCGATAGTATTTTTAAATGCCACCAAATCATCAATCCAGGGATCAGCTGGAAAAAAGCCCACCACCGCATCTTCTCCATGCACCCGTGCAATCTCCAGGGTTGCCCAAGCAAGGGCTGGTGCAGTATCGCGTCCCTCAGGCTCCAATAACAAATTCTTTTCGGGAAGTTGGGGTAGCTGTTCTCTAACCCCTTGAGCCAGTTGCTCTGAGGTTACAACCCATACGTTCTCTAAATTACCTGCTGGCTCACTGAGTCGGTCAGCGGTTGCTTGCAAGAGACTCTTGCCACTCCCATCTAAACTTAAAAATTGCTTGGGTCGGTGCTTGCGACTCAACGGCCAAAACCGCTCTCCTTTACCCCCAGCAAGAATTACAGGTATTAAAGACTGATCCATTGCTTACTCCTGCCCACTTAATTTCTGCTATATCCTAACTTCGACTTTCCCGATTCAGTTTTTCCTGGTTGTAAATTAATCCAAGTTAAATAGCAATCAATTACTCAACAGGGATTGAGTCCCTGAGGTTATAATCCTGCATGAGATTTCAGAATGTAAAACTGTACGCAAAAGCTACAGTTCTTTGAGTGAGGTGAGGGTGAAAAAAGAAGTCAAACAGTCCACAACGGGATTGGGACTTAAATCGTCCAACAATTTCCACAATTCTCAAGCCGATTTCGATCCAGGTATCGTTGATGATACCTCCTTACCACGCCAACCGCCGCCCGACTCCAGTAAAGGCAATCCGCCGAGGCGTTCCTATATGCGATGGTTTCTTTGGAGTGCTGCTTTTCTCCTGACTGCTACGATTTCTGCCGCCTTAGGAGCAACGCTGGCACTAGTCACGCCGCTGTCGCCATTTATCACACCTCTGACTCAGATCGGCATCGGCTCTAAAGGAGATTTGTGGCGGCGCGGCTTCCAGTATAAGGTTGCGCGACCCGTCAACATTCTGGTTATGGGCATAGACCGAGTCCCAAACGCCCCAAAAAATTCACAGCAAGTCTTTGCTGGACGCAGCGATACGATGCTGCTGATCCGGCTCGATCCTAAAGACAATACGGTAAGGATGCTTTCAATTCCACGGGATACTCAAGTAGACATTCCAGGGGTTGGGGTCGCTAAAATTAATGACGCCAATGTGGAGGGGGGACCGGCATTAGCAGCACGGGTTGTCAGCCGTACCCTAAATGATGTGCAAATTGATAGGTATGTGCGCGTCACGACGGAGGCGTTTCGGGAATTGGTAGATCTGGTCGGTGGCGTCGAGGTCTTTGTCCCCTACCCGATGAAATATACAGATGTCACCCAGAATTTAAAAATTGATTTGGACAAAGGGTGGCAAACCTTGAATGGAGACCAGGCAGAACAGTTTGCTCGGTTCCGTAAAGACCAGAACGGGGATATCGGTCGGGTACAGCGGCAGCAGACGCTCCTCAAGGCGTTGCGGCAGCGTTTGGTTAACCCAACGGTACTACCTCGTTTACCCCAGGTGATTCGAGTGATGCAGCAATATGTTGACACCAATCTCAGGTTGGAAGAAATGCTGGCAGTTGTGGGCTTTGGTCTTAAGCTAGAGCCAGACGACTTCAAAATGGTTTTATTACCCGGTCGATTTAGCACTCCTAGTGAATCGGTTGCTAGTTACTGGATTATGGACTCAGCAGGCAGAGACCGGGTGGTACGGGAATATTTTCAGAAGGACGCAACGTTAAGTTCATTAGAAGATCTGAACGGTTCACCTACTCAGATACGCATTGCTATTCAAAATGCGACGAAAAATCCGGAACTCAGCCAGCGCGTCGCCACGTATTTGGCAGAAAAAAACTTTCATAATGTCTACATTGTCCAAGATTGGTCTGACCGCCTGCCCCAGACACAGATTATTGTCCAACAAGGCGACTCGGAAGCAGCAGCGATGCTCAAAAAAGTCTTGGGACTCGGTAAAGTAGAAGCATCTTCGACTGGCGATATTGACTCGGATCTGACGATTCGAGTTGGTGAAGATTGGCTAGGTAAGAACTTTTAAGTTACTCGCTGCTCGCTAGAAGTATATCTAGGAGTGGGGAGTGGGGAGTAGGGAGTGGGGAGTGGGGTTCTTAGTTGGATAAGGTACAGAGATTTGGTTGGAAGGAAGACTAGGAGGACAAGGTGTCTTGTATTCAGCTAAGAATAGCTATGGAGCGGAAAGAGTGACCGTAGATAATCATACGGTGAGAAGGAAATTAAAGATGAGATTTTTTGATTTCAAAACAATTCAAGTCTTTCTACGACGTTTACTGGGACTGCTGTTAGTTCTGGGTCTGGCATGGCTTTGGGTGCTGTTAAGTGCTACCCCTGTCTATGCTCAGGACAGCAGCATTAACTACAACAGTACTGATCTAACAAATCGTGATTTCTCTAATAAAAATTTAGTCGGTGCTGTTTTCGTGTCAGCGGAGATGCGGGGTGCTAACTTTCAGGGTTCTGACCTAACGAACGCTATCCTGACTAAGGGAGTGATGTTGGGAGCTAATCTGGCAGGAGCGAATCTTACGGGTGCATTGGTAGACCGAGTGACGTTGGATAATGCTAATCTAACCAACGCAATTTTCACGGAAGCGACTATGACGCGCAGTCGCTTTTACGACGCTGACATCACTGGTGCTGATTTTAGTGATGCAATTATCGATCGCTATCAAGTCTCATTATTATGCGATCGCGCCACTGGAGTTAATCCGGTTACCGGGATATCGACACGGGAGAGCTTAGGCTGTCGCTAAAGTGGGGGTAGATAGATGGATTAAGGGTTCCCAGTTGAGGACATCTTGTAATAAGGCTTTGTAACCAGCCACATTGGGATGGAGTCCGTCTTGACACAGGTGCTTGTTACACCAATCAGTCCCACGCGATCGCCATTTGTCAAAGATATCCAAGTAAGGAATCTGCCGCTTGTTACAAGCAAGCCGAGTTGCTTCTTTGTAGCGGTACTGGTCGGTGTGATTGTAGTAAAAACAGTCGAGAAACGGCATTTTTGTTTCATCCACAGGCACCATACCGACAAACAGTACGGGACACAGTTGCTGGGCTTGAGCTAACAAGTTTTCGAGTTCCTGTGGGAAACTCTCAAAGTCTGTAAAGTTCCGTCCGTCGGGGCGTCTGAGACGGGCTGAATCATTAACGCCCACAGAAAGGATAATCGCATCTGGTACACGGTTTCTGAGTTCACCGCGACTGCGAAACTCTTGCTCGACACGCTCTTGTACTTGCTTCACCCCATCGCCACGAACGCCTAGATTGTAAAGTACGTGCCCCGGACTATCTGGCAACATCCACTGGCGACGCAGCCGCTCTACCCAACCGCCGCCTTCCGGGTCACCATATCCATAGATAATGCTGTCTCCCAGGACAACTAATTTTAAGGGCGATCTTTGGGTTTGACGGAACGGTTGAAAGCTAGGAGCGACAATTGTTTGCATAGATAAGAGTACCTAGTCAGTTAATTGTAAACAACTCGACACATTTGCAAGAATCTACATAATAGTACGCCATTTATCTGTACTTGAAGATATTTGAGTACCCAATTGCACAAGAGTATTTCATTAGACAGAGATCGCAGGGAGGGTTAACCAGAACTTCTATGCTTTACATAGACAAAGCCGAAAAGGGTTTAACTTGACAACCATCTATCTATACCCAATATTGACATCGCCCCTCAATTAATATATTGAAAAGCGTAGTAACTTCACCAACTCTTTAAAAAGACCTCACACCTGTTAAACTGGAGAATACCTTTAGCTAATCAGCGATCGCGCAAGCTAAGGACGACTCATTTTTGACCCTTAAGAACAACTTATGCTGCACAAGCGTTATCACCAATTTGATTCAAGCCAGATCATGCTTCGTGCGGAGGAGCTAGTGAGTGCCGCATCCAATCGTTATCGGATTACGGTGCAAGTGGCTAATCGTGCCAAGCGTCGTCGTTATGAAGATTTTGAGAATATCGATGACCCGATGATGAAGCCAGTGCTACGGGCAATTATCGAGATGTCCGATGAACTGACACAACCAGAAATTATTGGCGATTAAACGCTTAAACTTACCGTAGCTTTCAACGAATGCATTATCGCTCTCGTATCTAAAATGCTCAAAGCACTACGAAAGAGCAAAACTATCGGGCTGATGCTGCCTTTAACGCTTGCTACTCTAACTGGCGTCTGCCTAGTTCTGGGAAAGGTAGATATTAGAGAGCCGAGTATCTTTAAGTTAATTGGCGCACAGCCTGCTAATGCCCAGATTTTCAGTCCGGGGGACTCTTGGCGGAAAGTGTATGAACGTTTGCCAAATTTTCCACGGGAGAACCAGTATGTCAGTAAACAGACTGGCAAGGTCGATGAAAATAGCACCCTGGCGAGTCGCTTGATTCGGTATCACATCTTTGTGAAAAGTCGTCCTCCTGGCTACCGTTTGGATTGGAAGCTGACACTGGCTGATTATCTAGGCGCACATCAATATCTGGTGGAATCTCAGTATCCTGCTAGTGACACGTTGCGACAAAATCCAATGGAAGGCGATCGCGCTGCGATTACTAAGCTGAGTCGTAAAGAACGGGATGCTTTAGTAGATGTTTTGGTCAGCATCTTCAATACCAATCGCATAGAATCACCAGTACCAACCCCCAGTACTTCGCCTGCGCCACCAACAACAGCCCCTAATCCCAGCGCTACACCGTCGCTACCTAAACCGGGAGATGCCCAATTGCTCTTACCTTAGAATCTATGGTAAGGGAGCTATATCTCCTTGTTTATTTCAACCTTACAATGAGCATTTGCAGGTAATCTAGCCCCTGTGCATTGAATGGAACGTGTTGTCAAAAATGGAGCTGGATGGCGTCTGGGCTGGCATCCTGAAGCTGATGATTATCAAGGTCTAGTTGGTGGAGATGATTGGGCGATCGAATTGACTGAGGCAGAGTTAGATGATTTTTGTCGATTGTTGGCACAGCTAGCCCAGACAATGAGCCAGATGGCAAGTGAGCTGATGGATGAGGAGAAAATTAGCTGTGAGGCAGAAAGCGATTTGCTCTGGCTGGAAGTGGAAGGGTATCCGTCAGCCTATACACTGCGCTTTATTTTGAACACTGGACGCCGTTGTGAAGGCAGTTGGCTTGCTCAAGCCGTTCCAGGTTTAGTTCAAGCAGCTCAGTCGCTGAAAGTATTTTAGATAGTTGTTTTGACGACAAAGTTTATGATATTCTGATTGAATGTGTCCGGGGCGTAGCGCAGCTTGGTAGCGCACCACTTTGGGGTAGTGGGGGTCGTGGGTTCAAATCCCGCCGCTCCGATAACTAAAAAATAGTCAGAATCAACTTCTGGCAACAAGTATGAGCCTAATATTTCCAAAAATTCCTGGAGATATATAGCTTTCTGTCAATGCGTAAGTCCTACGAACTTTTGACACCCCCCTCGGTGTCTTGTGATGATGGAAGCTTTTCAGGGTGTGGAGAATGTTTGATTTGGGCGAGTCATCATATCATTGGTCAACCCACCATTTCGACTTCCCGATCTCAGGAGTGTCCCAGTGGGGTTAATGGTACTTTCGTTAACTGTGATGTGGGTTCCGTTTGGGTAATAGAATGTGGTAGAGCCATTCCCATTCGGAATAGTCACGCTGGGAGTCACTCTATCTCCATTGGGGATCTGTATCGCGCCATTGGAATAGATACGTGTCCCAAATGGATAATTGACCGAAGTGCCAGTGCCTCCAGACGGGCTAGTCATCCTCGGATTACCTGTTGTAGTTTGGGCGTTAAGTGCCCCAGCGCTGACTGCCCCTAGAAGCAAAGCTGATAGTCCACTTGCAATTAGACGTTTCATCACATAACCTCCTAAAGAGATCTAAATCCTGAGTTACTGGCTGAACATTAATAGATTAAATTTCATAATTGTTCTGCTTTCAGAAGAGACTTACGAGACACAAGCCCATCCTATTCACCTCTTCACTAAAATCAGACAGTACTTCATGGTCAATTTCAACGGTGCTTGGCTTTCTGATCGTTCTGCTGTCGTCTGTCTTTTTCTGTTTCCAAAATGTAATCGTTAGAGTTCTATTCACTGAACACCCAATTCTGGGAAGCTTCCAGACTGGAGGTTTTGTTACACCTACTTTGCAGAACTCATTCCTATTGATGTTCATGCGGATGCTGTTAGTCGTTCCGTTGATGGCATTCCTGGCACCAAAGCTCTACCCTGCAACCTGGAAAGACATTGGACAGTTACGGAATTTAGAACAACGTATGCTCCTGCTGCAATCAGTTGGATGTGGGTTGCTCATGTTTCTCTACCTGGCACTGCTGTATATTTCCATCGGGCTGATTCCTACGGGCATTGCCATGACCCTCTTCTTTACCTATCCCGTTTTTACGGCACTATTTTCATGGCGGCTATTTGGGAATCCTCCTACTCTGTTTCGTTGGAGTGTAATGGGGTTGGTATTACTGGGTAGTTTCCTGACGATACCCCATTCTCATACGACCGATGGCTATAGCTCGATTGGTGTTATCACTGGAATTACTTCTGGGATTGCCTATGCTTTCTATACTGTCATAGCTCAAAAGAGCTTTGAAACGTTGCATCCCGTTCCTTTTACGTGGATCAGTTTTGCAACTACGTTAGGGTTATCGGCAGCTAGTCTCCTGATCTGGAATGTGCATGAGGCTCAACTTGCCTGGACTCCCCTGTGGATTGGAGGTCTTCTGTCTGCGATCGCTACTTTTGCTGGACACCTGCTGAACAACTTCGGTATTCGCCTCATTGGTGCCACGTCTGCCTCGATGATTGGTGCTAGCAATCCAGCGCTTACGGTCATCTTGGCTTGGTTAACAATTCAGGAAACGCTACAGGGTCTGCAACTGGTTGGAGTAGTTATTGCGACGTTGAGTGTTGCCCTGCTGAGTCGAGAACATCGTTCATCAAAGTGATCGCCTTACTGAGAGAGATTTTCCGCTGATATGAGAGAAACTGTTACTAGCAAACTCCACGATTAGCCAACAGCTAGCAGATCCTTATTGAGCGGCTGATGATGCAATAGCATCAACTGGTCAGCCAGTAGTGTCTCCAAGGCGTAAGCTCGACCCTGCGTATCGCTAAATTCAACCTCAAATACTCCAGGCTCGTACACTTCTACAACAGTTCCCACCTGCCCCCGATACAAGCCTAAATCGGGGCAGTTTTCCAACAATGCCACAACATCTAGCAATTTGATGGTTTGGTTCATGGTTCAATTCCCTGTACCTTAGAGGACATAACAAGTGACCAATCTAGGAAAACCCTCGTCATTGCGAACAATCCAAACACTGCGAAGCATTGCTTGTTTTTCTAGTCTAGTCATCACAAAGTCAACCACGTACTTTTGACCGTACTGATTAGATTTAGTGGGAACTGCATCATGCATCTGAAGTGCTTCCAAAAGAGCAGCTTTTAACTCTTCAATTTCGTCAATACCAATTCCTAGCGCCGATTGAAAGACAATAGCCTTGTGCTGTCCATCAGTATGCTCAGGATTGAGACAATATCCTGCAAGTTTTTGGTCGTCAATAATGGCGTAGTCAGGATTAGGCAGCCTCATGAAGATGATTCTCTCATGTCGTTTATGATCCACATAAGGAGGTGGTCGTCGAATGGAAAGACTAGAACACTATCGCCAATGTATCCGTAAGCTACTAAGCGAACAGGCAATACCTCAGGAAGATAATCCAGATATTGAGTGCGAACTTGTTTTTGATGGGGAACATGACCACTATCAGTTGCTAGATGTTGGTTGGGAAGGACTAACGCGAATCTACAACTGCTTCATCCACTTGGACATCAAAAATGGCAAGATCTGGATTCAACGCAATATGACTGAAGTGGATATTGCCCAAGAATTAGTTCAAATGGGAGTGCCGAAGGAAGATATTGTCTTAGGATTACATCCACCTTACAAGCGTCCGTATACAGGATATGGCGTAGCGTAGGAGAGGCGCGATCGCAATTTTGTAGAGTACGTTGCTGTGATCACGCTGTAGAGAGGAGAGAGTAAACATCACTTATTGGTGTTGGCATATACTTCTTTATTAAGACAAAGCACAACTTTAAGATTATGTCTAAATTACCACCTAACATTCCTGCTTCTTCTGTTCAAAGAGAACTTTCTATTAGAAGTGAAAGTATTCAAAGAATTTATAACTTCTATGTAAATCATCTTTTCTATGTGAATAGAAGATATCAAAGAAAACTGGTTTGGACTATCGAAGAAAAAAAGGCATTTATAGATTCAATCCTTCAAGGATTCCCAGTGCCTATAATTTTACTGGCTGAGTCTGAAAGAGAAAAACTACCTGTATTTGAAATTATAGATGGAATGCAAAGATTAAATGCAATTACATCTTTTATCGAAGGCGAGTTTGATATAGAGGAAAGATATTTTGATTTAGAAACAATGGTAGAGTCAAAGTCTCGCTTTGATCAAGATTTATTGAAACAGTAGATAGATTAACAAATATTAGCCAGCATATAAATATTACTAGAGGTGGCAATTGGAGTTCATCGAACAAGAATAGTAATATAAGAGCTGTCAAAGGTATTTTTAGAGATTGTTTCAAACCAAAAGAGCGAGATGATCCTGCTATTGATAGTTGGCTTACGGAGTTTGAAAAATTACTAACTCAATCTAAAACTGAGCAAGCTTTGTATGATTTTAAGCAGGGATTTACAAAGCTAGATGGGAGGGGAGAGTTTGATCAAGATAGTTTTAATAAAATTATAAAAACTCTTACTGCTATGGCAAATCATTCACCTAATTCGACTGGTTATGTTTGCGTTGGAGTAGCAGATAATGATAACGATGCAAAGAGAGTAGAAAATATATATGATATTCAATTAATAGAATACAAGGGCTTCAAGATAGCAGGAATAGAACATGAAGCCACTAGGTTACAAGGTAGTGTCGATAAATTCTTCAGGTGGCTGATACAAAAGGTTGAATCTCAACCCATTGATCAGTCTGTGAAAACCAATATTGGTAAGGATATTAGACTAGTTAATTATCATCGAAAAGATATAGTATTATTTCGCCTCAGTGCAGGCAGAGATCCTACAGCATATGACGGTAAGTACTACCAGCGCATTGGTGCAAATGTTCAAGAGATTAAGTTTGCAGAATACGGAGATCTCTTTAGACGATTCACTCAGGCTTGAAATTCGCTGCGACTACTTCCTCAATTTTTAATGAGTCAACATGGCATAGCTGAGGATAAAAATATTGAGTTGCCGAAGCGTGACGCTTAACCTACGCTTGTTGTACGATCGCTTTTCGATTGGTTTTAGAAACAGAGCAACACTTCCCTTAACTAAAAAGCCTCTCTACCGACACAGCAATTTCAGGAAATGCCAGTGTAACTAACTCTCCATGACTCATCTCATATTTAAGGGAGTAATCGTTTCCAATAGGCTGACGAAAGACGGTCAAGCTATTAGCTTTCACATTCATGACCCAATATTCGTTAATTCCAGCCGCTGCATAAATCTGTTTTTTCTTATTTAAGTCAATACTCAACGTCGTATCAGAAATTTCGATGAGCCAGAAAATATCTTCAGAACCCGGATGACATTCATCATATCTGGATTCTGGTAACCTCACAATTGCAATATCCGGTTCCGGTTCAGAT
>DATNQT010000349.1:0-2939 GCA_036703885.1 Candidatus Sericytochromatia bacterium | reverse complement strand
TCCCGATGCCAAGCTTGTTCTGAATGATTGGTACGAGATCGAACCCAAAGTGCTGTCTGCTGTTGAGGTAGAGGTCAAAGCATTAAGAGTTTTTTGAGCCTATTACGAACAGCCTTCTATATACTCAACTTCAGGAAGTTTCCCCGAACGGAACCTATCTACACGATTTTTGCTAGTCTCAAAAATTATGCGGTAGTTTTTGTCAGCCCCATCTTTAGGGACGAAAGTTAGATATTTTCCATTGTCAGGTGGGCGGCTTACATAAGGATGAGGAGTTGCTTTAATTTGCCCTGGATATAAAGATAAAATTCGGTTTTCATTATCCCCGATTCTAGCTCCTCTGATGGTGGTAATGCGCTTGCTGCTAATATCCACTCTGGCAATGCGACCCTTTGTTACCATAAAGGCAATTCCTTTTGGCTCTCCTTTTGGTTGAACGTAGAAACACTGATACTCGTCAAGATCACCACTCCCACTTCTAATCAATCTAATTCCAGCAGATTTTGACGCTTCATCAACAGTCATACCAACCCGAATAGGCCCAATTCCATTAATTGCTAGTTTCGATCGCTCTGTGAGTTTCGCTTGAGCGCTAACTGAGGTTACCAAAATCAAAAAAATGACTGCTGTGCCAATTAGTAATGCGACAAACTTTGAACTGTTCAACTTTCGCATCGAGTGCTATTCCTCCTTGATATCTGTAAACATTTATCTAATTCTGCTGTTATCTAAGTATCCTTCGCCAGTATACTAATTTATTTTGTACTTGTACGCAGGAAATCGTCGGATGACCTTTGCTCGCTCGATTCTCGCGTTCTTCCTTATAAGTTCGGGAAGGAAGCGAGTGTCAATCTTGGCGGATTATCTTGTTACCATGACCGGAAATTTGGGTGCAAGCCCCGTCCTTCTGGGACGGCTTTAATTATTTTATTGAAAAAGCGTCCCGACGTTCGCTCATGGTTGTGGTATAATCAGGTAGGAGGATAGAGCAAATGTTTCATTTAGTCTACGAATTCAAACTTAAACCAACAACGGGACAGACAGCAATCTTTGAGGATTGGCTAGAACAATGCCGTCGCGTGTATAACTACGCATTAGCTGAACGTAAAGACTGGTTTAAGTCTCGTAGTTGTCAGATTAACGCTTGCTCTATCCGATCGGAGTTCATCATAGGAGCGGAAACAAAACGACCAACTTATGCAAGCCAGTGCAAAAGTTTAACTGCGGCTAGGGCAAACATACCCGCTTTGGCTGCCGTCCAAATACACGTCCTACAGCAAACACTCAAAAGACTTGAAAAAGCGTTTGTGAGTATGTGGGAACAAAAGCACGGTTTGCCCCGCTTTAAGAAAGCAGGAACAATGCGATCGTTTGTATTCCCGCAATTGGGGGTTAACCCCGTCCAAAATCAAGCGGTGAAGCTCCCTAAAATAGGTTTGGTTAAGTTCCATCAATCACGGACTATCCCTGATGGTGCAACGATTAAGCAAGCAAGGATAGTCCGTAGGGTTAGCGGTTGGTACGTGATGTTAACCCTACAATGGGACGTTTCAGTACCCAATCTAATGCCCCACGGTGAAGGTATCGGAATTGATGTGGGACTAACTAATTTCCTAGCAACTTCTAACGGTCTTTTAGTCAAGCGCCAAAGATTTTTTAAAGACGCAGAACGCAAGCTTAAATTGCTGCAACAACGTGTCTGTCGTAAAAAACTAGGTTCTAACAATTGGCGTAAAGCTCAAAAGAAAGTCGCAAAGCTGCATGAGTACGTTGCTAACTGTCGGAAAGATTGGCATCGTAAATTATCTCATCAAATCTGTCAAAACGTGGGAATGATTTTCGTTGAGGAGCTGAATCTGATTGGGCTCTCTAGGGCGATGGTAGGGAAACATTGCTTAGACGCAAGCTGGGGTCAGTTCTTCACGATCAAGCGAGCAAACTTGTTTGAAATATGGCGTGTACTTTCAAAAGGTAAGCGCTCATAAGACGAGTCAAGTTTGCCCCAATTGTCTAGCAGAGACAGGAAAAAAACAGCTTGATGAGCGTACTCATTCATGCTCGGACTGCGGCTATATAACGGACAGAGATGTTGCAGCCGCTCAAGTAGTTCTAATTAGAGGACTTGCAGCCGTAGGGCATACCGCCTGTGATGCTTGCCTGCAAGTAAATTCATTGGAATCCCTGCGAATCAAGAATCCCCTCGCCTTTAGGCAGGGGTATGTCAAACTATCTTGGTTTCTGCTAATGTACTTTTAGTAGATTGAACTCACACAAAACGGTATCGCAATGGTCGTCGGCGAATTCAAACCAGGTTTAGAAGGTGTTCCCGCCACCTTGTCCAGCATTAGCTACGTCGATGGACAAAAAGGGTTGCTGGAATATCGCGGGATTAGCATCGAGGAACTGGCAGTGAAAAGTTCCTTTCTGGAAACTTCATATTTATTAATCTGGGGGGTACTTCCGACAAAGGAAGAACTCGAAGCTTTCGAGCATGAAATTTGCTATCACCGCCGGATCAAATATCGCATCCGGGACATGATGAAATGCTTTCCTGAAAGAGGACATCCAATGGACGCCCTGCAAGCTTCAGCGGCCGCCCTGGGCTTGTTCTACTCCCGCAGAGCTCTGGCTAACCCAGCATACATTCGAGAAGCTGTAGTGCGGCTGCTAGCTAAGATTCCCACAATGGTAGCAGCGTTCCAGCAAATGCGACGGGGAAATGACCCGGTGCGACCGAGGGATGATTTGGACTACTCGGCTAACTTTCTTTATATGCTCAACGAGCAAGAACCCGATCCGCTGTTAGCTAGAATTTTTGACACTTGTCTGACTCTCCACGCTGAACATACAATTAATGCCTCTACATTTTCGGCAATGGTAACAGCTTCGACGCTGACAGACCCTTACGGAGTGATTGCTTCAGCAGTTGGCACTTTGGC
>DATNQT010000348.1:0-12027 GCA_036703885.1 Candidatus Sericytochromatia bacterium | reverse complement strand
AAGTTGAGCGACATTGATTCAGCGCATTGTCACAGAGAAATAGACAAGTATTATTACTCAGTTTTCTCCAGAACTGAAGTATTTGCGATCGCTCTTTAGTCTGCCAAAGAATAGATAATCTTCTGGCGGGAAGGGAGTAAGTAGTCTGGCGGTAGCTTTCCGGACTTCCTGTCTGTTCTTGTATCCATCTAAATATTCACACGGACTATGCATCCTGTCAATATAGGCTGCGTATGTAAGCTGCTATGGCTCAAAAAAACAAATCTGGCTCACAGGAGAATGAGTCCCCACTGAAGAGACTACGAGAAGAGGCTGGACTCTCTCAACAGGCGCTATCGAACAGGATTGGTGTAGCAGTAACAACGATTAGTCGCTGGGAAAGAGGAGAATCACTGCCAATGTTGACTGTGCCTCAAATGAAGGCGCTCTGTAAGGTATTGGGCAAAAGTATTGAGGAATTGCCTGATGAGTTTGGGGCATCGAAGCGATCGGTGGAGGGGGAGTGAGGAGATGCGATCGCAAAGAGTCAAGGATATTTATTACCCAGCAGTAATCGTTGCGAATGAATCAACAAATACCTGACTTCGATCCAACTTTAGTTATGTCTCAGGCAGAAAGAATAGTGCAAGCTAATTCCAATATGTCCTGGAATATAGCTGTGCAAACCGTCTTATCCATCTGTTGTAGATTTCCTGAACTCTGCGCGACCTTTAGACAAGTTAACTTATTCTCAGAGGCGCATACTAGGAAGTGGTTAGAGAAGTACTTCAACGGATATAACAATCGAGCATCCAAACGAATTAGTAAAAGAATTGGCACTATTCCTGATGAAATCATCGACACGATTATCTCAGTGCGCGTTCCTGCTCTAGATGAGCAAAAAATTGCTACTATCAAGTCTGCTCACCGCCTTTCCATGGCAGCAGAAAATATTTTAGGACTGTTGTTAGAAGAATATCTTGCAGAGAAGCTCTTACCCTATGGGTGGTATTGCTGTTGGGGTGAAACGATGAAAAGTGTTGACTTCTGTACCGAAAACGGCGACTTGCTACAAGTGAAGAACCGTAGTAATTCTGAAAACAGTTCAAGTAGCAAAGTACGTCATGAGACTCCAATTATAAAATGGCATCGGATTAATGCTAGTAATGGGACTTGCTATTGGGATGTATTGAATGAACGAATAGGATGTACAGTACTTTCTGAGCCTGACTTCTCTTCTTTTGTTAGAAAAACTATCACTGATAATCCGGCTGCTGTATATGTAGAAGATGATAATATATGGAACACCACTGAGCCTAACTAAGTATTGTTGTTGAAGCAAAATTAAAAGCCAGAACAATAGCTCAGTATATTAAAGAGTGTAGGTTGATAGAACTCTTCTTTTTTCTGAACTTCCTCTCCCTTGATTAACTTATAGATGTGTTCACCAATGGCTTTCCCAAGTAATACTGGAACTGCATTACCAATCTGTCGATATTTGGAAGCAGTTGATCCATAGAAAACCCAGTCATCGGGGAAAGTTTGAATTCTTGCACATTCTCTAACACTCAAAGGGCGCAGTTCTTCTGGATGGCACATATCTGTAGCCTTCTGGTGCGGACTGGTGGTGACAGTAGGAGAAGGTTTGTTCCAAGACAGACGACGGTAGAAGCCAACTTTTCCCCCTCCAGACTTGTAAGCACCTCCCATTGCTTCTTGCTTTAATTCATCGGGTAAGTATCTCCAATTCTGACCAGCTTTTAGAAGCCTCAAATACTTTAGACGGCTCTCTGAGTAGGGGATGTACTCTGGCTCTGGGTCAACTAAACCAATCAATGCGTCTTGAAGCGTACACCACTTTGAAAGACCGCCAGTACTGTTTTTTGTATGGCTTGGTAAAGGAAAACTTACAGATTCACCATCTCTTGAGGCAATAAATATTACTCTTGACCTAGTCTGAGGAACACCATAGTTAGCAGCTTCTAAAAGTCTAGGAGCAGTAACTGTATATCCAAGATGTTCCATTTCTGCTAGGACTACCTGAAGGGCAGAACCTGCCAACTCATCTGGTTCGAGAACTGGATGACCTAACCCTCGATTACTATGAGGTCTATGCCGGATTGGCGCAGAAATTAGCCCCCTGACGTTCTCCATTATGAAGTAGCGTGGTTGAACTGCTTCAACGATACGTATAAAGTCCTTAAACAAGCTCCCGCGAGGGTCACCAACAGACATACGCTTTCCTGCTGTACTGAAGGGCTGGCAGGGCGATCCTCCAGTCACTAGGTCTACTTCACCCGGACATAGAGGTCTGCCAAGACCTAAGACACGTCCTCCTTCTTCGAGGAGACTGTGAGCGTTGATCTGCTGTATATCCCTCGGCACAGCACTTTCAGAAAGATGCGGTCGGTTAAGAGCTATAGTTTTTGTTGCATCAGAGTCTATTTCCACTACACTCACCGTTTGGAAGCCTGCCTTTTCCAAGCCAAGATCTAGACCAAAAGCTCCAGCAAATAGACCGATAGATATTGGCTGACTGTCGATCACAATTGTTTTCTAAAACCTTTAATAGCTAAAGTGCGAGCCATAACATCATCCGCATCATTCGCTGAATTACTCTTTATACTCTCATTTGATAAGTCAATGCAATAACTTCGTTAAGCTCTACTAAAGCATGGCAATGGGTTAGGGAAAAGCGATCGCATCCCCAGACAAATGAACATAAAACAAAACCCTGCAATCCTTAAAGGTTGCAGGGCTTGCCGTATTTTCACTTTGGTGGCGGGAGGCGGATTTGAACCACCGACCTTCGGGTTATGAGCCCGACGAGCTACCAGGCTGCTCTATCCCGCGCCGCTTTGTCTAGTATAACTCTTATTTTTCCAAAGTGACAACTTTTAGAGCATAGAAAGTTCGCCAACCACCTCTAAACGCTTGAAGTTACTGAGCTTCATGAATTTTTCCCCTAAGGTTTCTGACACTGGGGGACTAATCCAACCCATTTGTCTCAGGAGTTGGATGGCAACGGCAGACTTCGCACGTTGAGAGCCGTCCATAACTTTAATTGCCATACCCATTCCCTCCCCAATGCGACCGATACATTGAATCCCTTCTGCCCCTGCTTTACTAACAAGCTCTCCTTCAGCTAATCGCATTAGCTCCGTATCAAATGCTCCTTCTCCTGCCACCATTGTTGGGTGATGGGTCATAGCGCGGACAATACGTTCCATCGCTAAATTGTCACCAGAAGCAAGCTGGGCATACAAGGTCGCCATTTGACCGAGTTGCACAAAAAAAGTTGGTGCTCCACAGTCATCGTGGGCACGAATAAACTCTTCTGGCGGCATCCGCATCAACTCTGCCACCTGGCTCAAGATCAGGTTCTGTACGGGATGGTTGTAGTGCAAATAATTGTTAAGGGGCCACTGCCGTTGTTGGCAGATGGCTAACATTCCAGCGTGTTTCCCAGAGCAGTTGTACTGTAAGGGACTTTGCTTCTCACCAGGAATTGGACATTGGAGGGCTGACGGGTCAACATCACTACGCCAAAGGATGTTAAACACCTGTCGTACCTGTTCGATCCTGCCTTGATGGGAACTACAGATAATCGCTAAGTCACGGTCGTTCAGGTTGTAGCGTTCCAACGTGCCTGTAGTAATGACAGGCAGTGCCTGAAACGGTTTGAGCGCCGAACGAATAAAGGCTGAGGTTTCGGAACTACCAGCAACAGCTAGAACTCGTCCCCTACCATCACAGACAACGGCTTGAACTCGATGGGTTGATTCGACAATACCTTCCCGTAGCAACCGGACTTCTATGGCTGGTGCAGATGTGCGTTTTTCCCTTTTCATGCGTCAGATTTTAACCCTGAAAGGGGACAGGATCGTTGCCGTGCCAACAAGGCATTCTCGGACTCGGACAAATCGAGTCAAGTTTAAAAAAAATTCCAAATTAGGCTACCACCGAAAACAAATAGAACAAGAATCCCGAACGTCCGTTTCAGACGTTGGAGAATGGGTTGGACTTGATAAGAAACAATCAAGCGATCGCGTGTCAAAACTTCTGGGGGTTTTGTCCAGGTTTGACCGTCATACCAGCCTGACTCCTCATAGAATATTGTCTCCCTCAAGAGGCGATCGCGCACATAAGACCAACCCAAATATAGCCGCAGCAACGTCAAAGCCACAAACACACCCGCCCCAGCCGTTCCACAAAGAAAAAAATGTATGAAATACTTCTTCGGTGCAAAACTCGCCGCTGCTAAGGGACCAGCAACGAGCCAGCTCCATCCCCAGACCCAAGCCAGCTTCATAATATAGCCTTTCAGATCCAGCGTTACCCAACGAAAGAACCAAGAGTCATATAACTCCTGGTACTGATTAATTGGCTGCTGTTCGGCTGGAACGGGACAGACAGAAACAGAAGATTCCATCATTATTTTTAGTCAGTTAGCGGTTGGGATGCCTGAAATTCTATTTTTTCCGCGTGCCCCCAGAAGGCTTCCAGATTATAGAACTCCCGTTCTTGAGGTAGCAAGATGTGAACGAGCGCCTCACCATAGTCCTGAAGAACCCAACTCCCCTCTGCTTGTCCTTCAGTCCGTAGAGGCAGGCGTTGCCACGCAGTTTCTACCTTCTGTTCGACTGACTGCGAAATCGCCCTGACTTGCGCTTTAGAAAAGCCAGTCGCAATCACAAAGTAATCCGCCAGATACGACACCTCTGCCACTCGCAGAATGACAATGTCCTCAGCCTTGCGGTCATCCGCCGCCTCAGCGATGGTCAAAGCCAGTTCGTAGCTGTTATCTATTTTTTTGGCACCCGTAGCAATTAAGGTAGAAGGCATTTTCAATTGATCTCTCATCAAATCCTAAATTCCTTATTCAAAGCAAGACAAAGTATGTAAAAACAATTAACTTAATGGCATCAGCAGGCGAGGACAATTCCTAATTCTGTAACGTCACACTACACCAGCCTAGGACACTACTACTGTGTCTGTTGGACGGTTTACTGGGCGGGTTTTCTGGCTTGACTTAGACAGCGCCCAATTCCGCGTCGAAATCGTGCGGGGGTGAATCGAGCAATGGCTATCTAACAGGTATCTCAACGAATAGTCGCAGGTAAGCCAAAGCGCTTTGTAAAGGTTGGAAAAGCTCACTTGCCGCAACGCTTCCAACTCCGGTGTCTCACCTCGACCCGGTTCCAGAGTGTCGGCGATGAATACAACACAGCTCAAATCACTCATTCCCGGACGCCCTAAGGTGTGAAGTGCGATCGCTTCCAACACCGCTTCATCCCGTACCCCAAACTCGTCTCTGGCAACAATTGCACTGACATCGGCGTGTAACAGATGAGGCGTGGCTTCACAGACTGGGTCTACTTCTATACCCTCGTTCCTTGCCATCTGCAACAACAGATTCGGCTTAAAGTACTTAGCTAGGTCGTGCATTAGCCCAGCTTGAGCTGCCTTCTCGACATCAAGATGATAATGGTTCGCCAGTTCAACGGACATCTGCTCAACACCCAAAATATGCTGAAGCCGAGAAGCTGGAACGTTATCTGCTAACCAGGTCAAGACCCGATCGCGCATCACATCAAAAACTCCTAACTTGAAAGTGCTGAGTGCTGAGTACTGAGTAGAGCAAAAGATTTTCATTGAGAATATGTTCGTTGCCCCTATTTTAGCTCAACGCTTCTGAACGGCGGAAAAGAGTTGCTCATACTGGTCGAGAGCTTGCTCCAAGGTGTAGTTCGCGAGGGCATACTGCCTACTTTTTTCCCCGAGTACTTTAACTTTATCGGGGTGGCGATACAAGTCCAAAATTGTTGCAGCCAGAGCCTCTGGGTCTTCTGGTGGGATAATCACGCCCCCACCACTTTGTTTTACAGCTCTTGCCGCCGTTCCTGTAGCAGGAACAGACGCTATAAGAGTACGACCACTGGCTAACAGTACTTGAATTTTGGAAGGCATATTGAAGGAAATCACGTTGTGCTTTTGTATCACCAACCCGACATCCGCTGCCGCTAGCATTTCTGGGAGTTCTTCGCGGGGTTGAAGTGGTAGCAGGATTACATTCCTTGCTCCACAGAGTTCACAATACTGGTGCAATCGCTCCAAAGCGGCTTCTTCTCCCACAATCACAATAGCAATGTCGGGAATGTCCGTTAGGCGAACTGCTGCCTCAATGACCGTTTCTAAGCCTTGAGTCAGGGCAATGTTACCTGAGTAGAGTGCAACAAATTTATCCGTCAGTTGATGAGCCGTGCGGAATTTGTTGTGTTCTCTCGGCAAGGGGCGAATGAAATTGACATCAACCCAGTTGGGAATCTGCACGATTTTGTCAAGGGGAACCCCCTTCCATAGCAAGTGATCGACAAAATCATCTGCAATGACACTCATTTTGGCGGCTGTCCGATAGGCAAACCTTTCTAAGGCTTCAAAGAGTCGAATTAGGTTTGGGTTTTTAAGTAGACCCATGTGAACCGCCGCGTCTGGCAAGATGTCTTGGAGATTTAACACGACTGGAGTACGGTGTATCCAGCCTAAAAGAGCTGCTGGGACACAAACCGGGAGGGGTGGGACAGTGATTAAAATGACATCTGGGCGCTTGCCTTTGAGAGCATGAACAAAGCTGGTAAGGACAAAGCTAACCTCCAGTAATAATCGATCAAGTAAACTCGGCTGAGGACGAACCCAGACATAACTACGTTGAATAGCAACACCGTTAGTGAGTTCGGTGAGGTAAAACTTTCCTTGGTATCCTTCATAAATTCTGCGTTGAGGATAGTTGGGCATACCAGTAACAACGCGAACTTGGTGTCCTCTCTTGACCAAACCTTCTGCTAATTCGGTGACCAAGGGAGCAATCCCAATGGGTTCTGGAAAATAGTTATAGGAATAAATCAGAATGCGCATGACTTGAGATTGCCATCTGAGTAGATACTTACCGGATGTTTGGGATTGTCTTTCCAAGCTAGCCTTATGTTCATGAAAGGTGTTGGGCCTTGAAGATTCCTTACACGATTCAAGTGTTCTGGTTGGTCAAGTTCCTGTAGAGCCGTAATTGCAGTTACACTGCTGATGATGCTCGTGCAGAAATCAACCTGTTATCAGCTCTCGGTGTTCTTACTCTGGAAATGTCCAGGTAAGCCAGGAAAATTCTCTTGTCTGTCTTAAGTTTTGGAGTGTTCCTCGTCCCTTGGAGCTTTAACTTCTGCCGCAATGCACCCTGCGCGATCGCTTATCGCCTTAATAGCGATCGCCTCTATGTTATTCGTTAACCAGAGGCTTAATCCTTAATCATACGCAGTCAGGTCAAGCTTTTGTGATGTGACTTCGGAGTGATCCGCTGTGACGAACAGTAAGTCAGAATTGGTACGAGAACCCCATTGTCAAGGAAAAAATGATGATTAGACCCCGTTTGCGGAAAATTTTGGCTCCCTTGCTCCTGAGCCTTGTGTTGCTGGTAGCTTCCTGTGCCTCACAACCTCCCAGTCGTTTTGACCAGGCACAACAGCAAAGCAGCCAACAGAAAAGCGGTCAAGCTGTTGTTAAGGACGCTACCCAAGGTTCTAATTTCAATAAATTCTTCCCGAAACCTAGTAGCGGCTACGAGCGGGTCTATACTCAGGAGAAAAAAGGCACTGCTCAAGCAAAGTTGAAAAAGGATGGCAAAGAGGTTGCCACTTTAACTATTTTTGATACCAAAAGCAGTCCAGCAACGGCAGCAAAATTCCAGCAAAGCACTAAAAAAGTTGCTGGTTATCCAGCGACGACTCTTGGAACTATGCAAACCAGCATTCTTGTAAATAATCGTTACCAGGTCACAGTCAGATCCACTGACCCATCCTTCAATCGCGAGGCGTGGTTACAAAAATTTGACCTGAATGGTCTTTCCAAACTTCAGTAGTCACGGGTCATTAGTAACGGACAAATGACGAAGAACAAATAACGAAACAAAAATAAGGAGTTTGCGCGTGAGCAAAGCAATTTTTCAACTGGTTGATGAGCTGCCAACAAGCAATATCACCACGATGGCGCTGAGATCACTGGACTTTGTTATTCCAGGTGAGTGGAACAATTTGGTGGGTTTTGAGAACACCATTCGTAGCGTCACGGGAGAAACGGACGAAGCTATAATTCAGCAAATTGGCGATCGCGCTGTCTATTTGTTCAACGACCGTTCTCAGGGATATCAACGCGCCTTGTGGCTTTACCAAACCGTTGATAGAACTGATTATGCCCTTGGTGCTGCTGCCCTAGCCAATAAGGTGGGCGATAAAATTCCTCTAATCGGGGGTCTTTTAAACCGAGTTACACCGAAACCTGAAAAAGCACAAACTATCGATCTCTGCTTGAAATTAGTAGTGGAGTTAGTCGCTTTTTGTCAAATCAACGGCATCCCTGGTGATAGCATTGGGGACTTTGTTGCTTCTTTAGGAGAGTACAGTGGCGAGAATTTGATGCGGATGGCAGCACTGGTTTGTTTTGATGGCCTGATTCCCCTCGGTCCCAACTTCATCATGCAAGCGCAATCTGTCCTTTCAGGGACTAGCCCCTCAGATTTAGAACAAAATCAAACTTTCGGTAGTATTAGGGATGCTATTCCCGGCGATAGTTCCGCTGGAAAGCTTAACTTTATTGGTCGCAGCTTTGACTCAGTCAAAGGTTGGATGAGTAATTTTGTTGCTTCTAAAGCTTTAAGTCCGCAAAAAGTAGCCAATAACTTACAACAGTTTATTGAGATTGCCGATGACAAGTTGGACTATCTAGGAGCATTTCTCGATGTGTCCACGAACTATTACGAACATACAGGAACTCAAACTCTAGCACGACGCTTGATTGAGCGAGCTGTTGCTGAAATCTAACGGCGTTTGCACATCAAGAGACAATTGCGATCGTCTGGCAGGCGAGCGTAAGAAAGCTCATCCGTCAGCTGCTTCATAAATATTAGCCCTCTGCCTCCTTCTTTCTCTAATGGGTTAGTATCCTCCTGGCGGAGGGCTTCAAACATTGCCTCCCAATCAAAAGGCTGTCCTTTGTCCCAAATCCGCATTTCTAAGTATTGAGGAAATAGCTGCAACTCAAGCTCAATTGGGGTCGTTTGGGGTAAGCCTTGATGAGCATGGCGCACGGCGTTCGTGAAGCCTTCTATCAAAGCGAGTTGACACTCTCCATAAACTTTCTGAGGCAGAAGTAGGTTGTTAAATTCCTCAAACCACTGCAAAACTTTAGGTACGGCATTCAAGTCTGTCTCTACCTGTAAGCGAGATTCTTTGAGTGGTTTTTCATGTTGCATCAACCCAAAAAGGCTCCACGTTCTTTTAAACTGCGCCATCTTTACGAAAGACAACCACGATTGTTTTGATAATGAGCCTGAGGTCATACATCAAACTCCATTTTTCCGGATAGCGTAAATCTAGTTTAATGATGTCCTCAAACTTTCAGATCGAAGAGCGCCTTAACCTGCCACGCACCGAGCATACCTGATTTGACATCTCAACGTGTCACACTCACAGCTTTGAGGATCTGAGTACATCTTGAGCTAGCAGGCTGGTGTTCACCCGACTCACCTTGCCATCTACTCTAATCGATCTCCAGTTCGACGCAACACAACCAAGAAGGTTTGGATAATGAGTTTTAGGTCATGAGCCAAACTCCAGTTATCCTGGTATTTTAAATCCAGTTTAATGATTTGTTCAAAGTTAAGGTTTTTCCCCCGCCCGTTTACCTGCCACTCACCTGTCATACCTGGTTTGACATCTAAACGTTGCCACTCCGGTACTTCATAGATATCAACTTCTTTCGGTGTGGGTGGTCTAGTACCAACCAGACTCATCTCGCCTTTAAGCACATTCCAGAACTGAGGCAGTTCATCCAAACTGGTTTTCCGTAAAAAGCGACCTACCCGTGTTATTCTGGGGTCGTTTTCATTCTTGAAAACCTTACCATCAGCCGCCGCAATATTGGGGACGCCGTCTTTTAGGTTTTCGGCATCAACACACATTGAGCGGAATTTCCAAATCTTAAACTGCTTCCCCATCCAACCCAGGCGGATTTGACCAAAGAAGATGGAACCGGGACTGTCGAGTTTAATCGCGATCGCAATGGGAATAAACACAATCGAGGTGATTCCCAAACCCACAATTGCCCCCACAATATCTAGGAATCGCTTTACCTTAGACTGTACCGAGGGGTGAGTTGTCGGGAGCTGCTTCTGTGAACGATTAAC
Source organism: Candidatus Sericytochromatia bacterium (assembly GCA_036703885.1). Classification (GTDB taxonomy): domain Bacteria; phylum Cyanobacteriota; class Cyanobacteriia; order Cyanobacteriales; family Coleofasciculaceae; genus CADCTM01. The sequence goes on along the minus strand of DATNQT010000348.1, from coordinate 1,817 downwards.
AGCGGGCGGTTTAATGCCCTCGAATTGCTCGAACTTCAACACCTTGTCAAGTGTTGTCATTTCCAACACTGCCATTACCTGAGGAAGCACGCCCCTGAGTACTAATTCAACTTCTTTTCCACGAGCACTTTTGTGATTGCTCACTAGTGCGCCGATTCCACTACTGTCAATAAACGTAGTCTTACTAAAATCAAAAATGATTTGCTTAGGAATAGTACTACCTTGCAGAAGCTGCTGGCAGCTTTCTTTAAAAGCTACTGCTTCGTTCCCAGCCAAGCGAACTGGCAACTGCATCACGGCAGTATCGTCGGATAACATCACCTCGAAACCTGCTTCTGGGACTGGGTTAGCCATAAAGTCTTGGGAGTCACTTGCAACCTATAGTTCTGACCAATATTGTGTCCTACAATTTTTAACTTCGCAAAATAAACTTACAAAGAGAAAAACTTAATCAGCATGATGTCCTCTGAAACGCAGTTCGCTGCTCGCCTCATTGAAATTTTTTCTGCCATTCAAGGTGAAGGGTTAAATGTTGGCAGTCGCCAGTTGTTTATCCGTTTTGCCCTGTGCGATTTGCGCTGCCATTTCTGTGATAGTGCCCATACCTGGCAGGTGTCTCCCCTATGTTATGTAGAGCAAACCCCCGGACATCGGGATTTTGAAACCTATCCCAATCCAGTACCTGCGACCATGCTACTGCAATGGGTAGAGCGCCAAAATCAATCCTTTCTACACGATAGCATTAGTCTCACGGGTGGCGAACCCCTGCTTCATGCTCCCTTTTTGGTAGAATTCCTGCCCCAGCTACGACAGTTGGTAGAATTGCCGCTTTATCTAGAAACTGGCGGTCATCGTCCCGAACAGCTAGCAATGGTTTTGCCCTACTTAGATTCAGTGGGTATGGATATGAAGTTGCCGAGTGTAAGTGGGGAACAAAGGTGGCAGGCGCACGCCGAATTTCTTCAGCTTTGCTACCAAGCCTCGGTGGAGGTATTTGTTAAGTTAATCGTTGACGGCAATACTGACGCTAGTGAGTTGGAGTTATCGGCTCAGTTGGTTGCAAATGTCAATCCCCGAATCCCAGTATTTTTGCAACCAGTAACACCAGTGGAGGGGGCGAAGCGGGCAGTAATTCCTTCATCCCCCGAACAGGTTCTGGCTTGGCAAACTTTAATGAAGCAAACTCTCCGTTCAGTGCGAGTGGTGCCGCAAACTCATAAGATGATCGGTCAGCGTTAGATTTTGTCCTCGCGATTGGATTTCACTCTTGCTTTGGCTTGAGAAGCACTACGCTTGAGGGCAGACAGTCTGGCTTCATATTTGCTGCGTTGACGACGACTCGGAGTTAATTCAATTAGGGTTTTTAAAGCACTGCCAAGACTTTTGTAAGCATTTGGTAGGGTATAACCAAAGCGAGTGGCAAGGGCGATCGCTTTTTCATCCGCCTCTGTCGCTGCCTTGAAAGTTTTCTCCCCGTTGTTCTTCTGATACAGCCGCCATCCTGAGACACCACACAGGGTTAAAGCCAACAACAGCAGCAAGCCATCTTGTACCCAGAGTTCACCCACAGCACCGCCCAAACCAATCGCTAGGGCTGCCATTTCCCAGCCATCTTTCGGGATTGTATCATTTTGAATTCGGGCAACTTCGTGCCAAAATAACAGGTTGCGTTGGTCGAGGGCGAGCTGCTCCCATTTCACTAGGTCAATTTGAATTTCCACCTCATCTCTGCCAATCTCTTCAGTGCGAAGCAAGGGTGGGTTAACTTCAGTGGTTCCTTCCACCATCACCCAACTCTGCAACTCTGGTGGTAATAA
>DATNQT010000347.1:0-2306 GCA_036703885.1 Candidatus Sericytochromatia bacterium | reverse complement strand
TGGACAACCCCTCCAAGGAATTGAAGATGTACAAAAAGCGGCAGAAATCTTTAATTCCAGAGGAGAACCAGACAAGGCTAAGTTGATGTTGAACTTAGTAGAAGCTATTCGACAAGGAATTAAAGACGGCGAGTTTTGAGTGTTTCTTGAAGCACTTATCATTACTACAGAGGAATTTGCGATGAGCCAAAGGCTCCGCTGCGCGATTGGGCGAAGCCCAGCGCCAAGGGCGATCGCAAGTATCAAAACATCAGTTCATAGCCATAGTCACACAGATTAGGACAGTAGCTGTCGCTAAAACCCAATCATCAACTGGTTGTAAGGACAGCACTTATCACTTAGCTATAGATAGCACTTCTACTGGTTCCGCCAACGCTTGGCAAATCCTGTTAAATCAGAAGAAGTTAGCTGTCCTTGTAAATAATTCAGGGCTTTTTCTTGATGAGGAAACTTTTTACCATCAAGAAATGCTGCTACATCTGTTAGTTTGATCGGCTTATTATCGCTAGTAGTTTGATTGCGGAATTGCCGAGCAAATTCAGTCAAAATGCCGGAGTAATCTCCTGACGTTAAGCGATTTTGTAGCCAAATTAGTGCCTGGTCTTGGTGAGGAAACTTGCTCGGATTATAATTTGGCTTGCCTATATTTCTCAGCAGGATTGGCTGCAACTTATCAGTAACGGCTTGATTGAGTGCAACGCGCAAGTTATAGTTAGCAATACCATTGGGATTTGGTATATTAATCTTGGATTGAAAAGCATTGACTGCATTAAAAGTTTGTGTTCCATAAAATGGCTGATCTGGAAGGATGCTAGCCTGAACAACAATGTTTAATTGGTCTTGTAAGATTTTCATTACCTCCTGTAACTTAGCCTTGGTTTGATTACCATATATGCCATCAACCACAAGATTCGGTCCTTTGTACTGCTCCTGAAAGCTGCGAATTGCCTTGGTTGTGGCGCTATCAGTTAAGGAACTGTTATTTGTTGTGAAGGGAAATACACCAGGCAAAGCTGATGTCGGTAAGTATCCTAAACCTACTAAGATTGAGCGGACTTCAACATTTGTGTAATCACGGGCCATGGTATTGAGTTACCTATTCACTAAAGTCAGTGGTGTTCTTCTTATATCTCTACACAGAGCCTAGGGATGATTCCGAAAATGTTGTTAAACGTGAATTGGTGGAACTTTAGATCTTGCAGCATTGGCAAATAAAAGCATTTGCCAATTGTTAAGAATGCTGCAAGATCTTCAGGCTAATCAACTACCGTAACTGACAGAATTTGCGATCGCGATCGTACACTGAGTCTTGCCAGGAATAAGCAAAATGGCTCACCGAGTTAATTTGTGGTTGCGTCTGGCGGAGTGCCTGCATCTGTACTTCCAGAGGCGGACGATTACTGACAGACTGTCCCCAAGTGCCTGCGAAGGCTGGTGTTACCTGAGTACCAGCAGGTGTCCGTTCCACAACTCGGTTGACCAAATTCTCAATGCAACTTGTATTACCACAGACGCCGTAAGACATCGCGTGCCACTCAATCGAAGCGGGAAATCGATCCCAAGCTTGGAGTCGGGAATCATAGCCACCGTTACCAACTGCCTGATTGCCATCTGGGAAAAATACTGCTCCTGCTTTTACCCCACTGCGTTGAGCTGCAAGAGCTGCTAAGGATAGAAAGTCTATGACACCTTGGGCGGCGTGAGCAACACTGAGCTGCCATAGTTGGCCTTGTAGGGAGCTAACAGTATCTGTCGATGAGGGAGTGCGACCTTGCCACAGGGGCGTTGCCTCATTCGGATAAAGCTTCTTGACGGCTTCAACATCGCTAGCGCTAATGAAACCCTGACTAATATATCGCTCGATGAGATATCGTCCTTGATTGTTCGAGGCGCGGTTATAAAGAGCTTGTTTCGCAGCATCGCTATAAATCCATAAATCCTGAACTTTGGCAGCGACAGAATCGTTGCCTTCGCCGCGAGGATACCGAATGTAATCAAATAAAACGCCGTCCGGACGCCGTTTTAAGATTGCCTGAATGAGTTGGTAGTAGTCCGTCTTGGCTTGTTCGTTGTAAGGGTCAATAAAAAGTTGAGCGCCGTCCTTAACAACATCCAAGCTCGTCTGTCCTCTACCATTACGAGCGATAACCCCTTGTCGCTCTGGGCGCAAGGAATAGGTGTAGCCAAAATTCATCGCAAACATCCAGGCATAAACCCGTAGACCTCGTTCGCGCCCTTTTTGTATGATTTGCGCTAACAGATCGAGTCTCTCAGTTCCAGGCGTCCGTATCAGCGAACTCCACGGT
>DATNQT010000346.1:0-2985 GCA_036703885.1 Candidatus Sericytochromatia bacterium | reverse complement strand
AGAGCGATCGCGCTTAAGCTAAACTATAATTATAGTCAATCAAACAGGTACAACCTCATGGCTAACATAAAAACTGATCTTTCCCTCCCTGATTCACTCTATAACCAAGTATCCATCCTGGCAAATGAGATGCAGATTCCTGAAAAACAACTGTTTATTATAGCAATAGAAGACTACTTGCGTCGCCATCATCAACAAGAACTCCTCAAAAGCATCAATGAAGCCTATGCAGATGGACTAGATCCCTCAGAAAAAGTTATGCTGGAGGGAATGCGTCAACATCATCGATATTTGGCAGCAACAGAATGATAATTCGTCAGGGAGATATCTACTGGATAGATTTAGGACAGCCGATAGGTTCGGAACCCGGTTATCTCCGTCCTTATGTCGTGATTCAAAACGATGTCCTGAACAGTTCCCAAATCAGAACTGTAATTGTTTGTGCATTGACTACTAATCTCAGACGAGCTAAGGCGATGGGTAATGTATTACTTGAAGCCGGAGAAGCTAATCTAGGAGACCAAAGTGTAGTGAATGTGTCTCAAGTTTTGACAGTAGATAAAGCTTTCTTGGTAGATAAAATTGGCAGAGTTTCTCAGGATAGAGTCCGACAAATTCTAGCAGGGTTAGCACTTGTAACTAAGCCAATGGAAATAGATTCAGGTAAACAAGATGAGTGAGATAGTAGTACGATCGCTCTTTACTCCCAAATATCTCCCTCAATATCCTCAAGCGACAACTTTTTACCTATTTTCAATTCTTCTCGAGTTTGAGCGATAATTTCTAGTAACTCTGGATTAGCGATGGATGACACTAACTGGGAATCCGCAGCAGCTAAAGCAGCGCGCAACTTTTCCGAAGTCAGTGCAGGATATTTCTCTAACACCTGCTGTTCGGTCCATCCTGCAGCAAAGAGTCCCAGCAAGAATTCTACAGACAATTGAGTTTCTGGCGCTGCTGGTTGACTTGTTGAAGCTTTCGGGTTTGGATGAATGAGCTTTCGCCAGTCCATTGTTTTACTTAAACGATTGGGGAAGATTCCGCAGATTATACTACATTTTGGCACAGTAGAAACACGGGGAGCGTTGACTGACTGTGTAACATGATACCGCAGGTGATACCATTTTAGATTTTAGATTTTAGATTTTAGATTGGGAATCACTGATGAATTAAGGATTTGAAGCTTGGCTAGAGTCACATTTTTATTGAACTGGTGCCATTTCCCGATTTTGGGATTAAATTGTTATTACGATCGCAGTACAGGACTTTCTTATAGGGTAGAGTGATGGGGTAGCGACGGGGCGAGATCCCTTTTTGCTTTTCTCTGTTTCAATACCAAACCGCGTTAGCGAAGCCCTCGAAGAGGATCGTACTAAATCTCAACCCACTGTGCAACCCACTGTGTAACCCACTGTGGAATTACTTAAACTTCTTAAAACTATGGGAAAAAAGTCGAAAGCCAAAAAATCCCAGGTCAAAAAATCCAGTTTGCTCGGCCAGCGACTGCAAGAAGCACTCGATCGAGGCAGTAAAGTTTGGATTAAAACAAATAATAGCAGTTTCGGCGGCATCCCGATTAATTTATTCGGGGAGTTTGTGGAACTTTTGGTGATAGTTTCCCCTCACGAACAGGCGGAAAATATCGATGCTTACGGACAAGTTACCTGGCTGATTAGACTCTCTGATATTATTGCACTCGCTTATCCTACTGAATACTGGTCTAAAGATAGATTAGAAAGTTTGCTGCCACCTGATGCAGTGACTTCCGAAGTAGGAGATTCACTGTAAGGTGTGCAAGGTACACCAAACTTTTAGCTCACTTGTAGTTTGTAAGGTGCGCCTGGCGCACCCTACATTTACTATTTTCTAAGCTATTTTACGAGCAAAAATATACACCGCTGCGACCGATTTTTATCAGTTTAATTACTTGTTGCAAGCGGAAAGCTGGACTTTACATTTGCCTCCTTCAAGTTCGCTGCAACCGGCGAGAGCTTGAGCTTCTGCTGCTGGTTTATCCTCACCCCAGCCCGCACCTGCTCCTCCTTTGCCTACTGCGATCGCTCCACAATTATTGCTATTAGAGGTCAGCGCTTTGCAATCGTTAGCACCTTCGCTTTTTCCATTGCAGACGGCTACTGCTGCGTTTAGTGCTTCTTTCTCTGTAGCATGATCCCAACTAATACCAGTGGCGTCAGAAGTCGGAGAATAAGCAGTAGCTCCATAGGTGTTCTGACCTTTAGCTACCTGGCCAGAGCCAAAAATAGGAAGTGTCAGAGCTGTCACTACAACCAACTTATAAAATAGCTTTGGCAGCATATTTACTTGAGAGATCTACAAGGTTAAATTTGGATAATCGCTAAATATTATATTAGAATATTGATTCGTGTCAATAGAGTTTACAAATCTTTAAGATAGCTTACATTAAAAGTGCGTTCTGTAAAAAAGAGTAAGATTACGGAGGTCAATTCAGTGGCAGATATTCGCAAAATTCTCAGCCAACTTGCGGCAGAAGAAGGGCAGCTACTCGATACCCAATTCCTGGCTCCCTGCGTGCGCGGGGGAAGCGTGCGGATACGGGTTAGCTCAATGGTTTATACTTTTCAACCGCAGCCGCGCCAATTTGAAGGATGGGCGATTTTTAGACCGATTAATGAGAAAATTGCTGCGGTAATTGAGGAGCCGAGTTTACCGCAAGTGGCAGAGTATTTGCAACTGCTCGTACCCGTTCGCTTGCACTTGGCTTGCGTGCTGCAAGGGCAAACTTGGCTGGCTTATCCTGTTAACGAATCTGATGCTAAACAGCGCACTGGTGTTGCGAAACCCGTACCAGTGCATTTAGTAACTGAAGGCTCGCAGTTTGAGCAGATCGTTGCGCGGTGGGACGGTCATTGTTTGTGGTTTGAAGAGATTGACAGGCGCGCCGATCCGCTGCCGTCTGAGGAATTGAAAGCAGCTTTGAAAAAGTTGATTTTGCCTCAAGAAGTT
>DATNQT010000345.1:0-3072 GCA_036703885.1 Candidatus Sericytochromatia bacterium | reverse complement strand
AGTTCCTTCGGGAGTCCCCAAATTTCTCGACCCCCTGCTACCGAATCCGCGTTATCTACATAGATGTGAGAAACCCAACCGCCAATTTTACCGGAATAACGCACCATACCAGCAGCGACAATTAATTCGCTGTACTCCAGCACAGAACCTGAGCCGTAATAGGATAAATAAACGCCGCCTACTGTCTTTCCAGGCAATACAGAAATAATTTCAAACTCTGTGGGAATCAAGGGACGCACGCGCTCAATATCAATCAACTGTAAGCTTTGGATAGCGTAGCCTTGAAGTGTCCAGGGTGCGGGTGGATATGTCATTTTAAGTTCCTACGATGAGAGTTAGTTTTATTAAGGCTTTTTCCTAAACAAAAAAACATCATCTCGCTGATAGGTTAATTGAAACTCTGGCATCTTTTTGAGGCGTTCCAATAAGCTAATCACAACTTGAGGAGTACTCCCAAAGCCAGGATGACGCAAATTCAGAAATACATATTCAAACGGAGTTAATTCCGCCGATTCCGAACCTGCGATCGCTAGTTTAACTAAAGGGCGATGGGTTAAATGGGGCGCAACCTGGGATGGAACTAAAACACCCCCCTTAGATTGAATTTGAGCAATGGCTTCCCGTGTGGCTTCCCTTGTATCGCCTGTCTCAAGGTATTTCGTTCCAAAGTAACCATACTTTGCAAGCGTCAGGAAAGCGATTAATGCCCACAGAACTATAGGGCGTCGGTTTTGCAGCCATGCCCTCTTGGCAGCAAGGCTACCAATTACAACTAATAACAAAAAAGGTAAAATTGGCAGCGAATATTGATGGACTAAGTTTCGTTGGGATGGAGATTCGGAGAGAATATTGAGCGCTAGGGTAGGGACAGCAACCACTAGTGGCGTTAGATGCTGAGGTGAAAGTCCCCAAATTACTGGAAGTACTAATAAACCTAAATATTCAACGGTATTGAGAGAGAAAACCTTGCCTAAGACTAACCTTGGCTTGAAAAGTAGATTTTGGGCAATCTCTAGGACTGAGTTTCCCAAATAAGCATAACGTCCCACGGCGGCAGCTTCGCGACCACTGAAGAAGGGAATCATCCACTGCGTAGCTATTAAAAACCAAGCCACACCCGCAAATAGAGCAATTACTCCGCACCAACGCCGCTTCTCAAACACGAGCAGCCAGAAACCCATTGCTGCTACAGTCAGCGAAAGGACAGCCTTACAACCTAAGATAAAAGCGATCGCGATACAAAACGCCCCAACTCGACCCAACTGAGCTGCCAAAATTGCTCCTAAAAGCAGGGGTAACGCAATAACTTCGGGGTGGAAATCAAAAAGATTGACGTTAAAAACTAAAGGATACAAAAGGTAAACGGCTGCCATTGCGATCGCAACCGATTCCTTCAACCCAGCTTGGCGAGCCAGATGAAAGGTAGGTAAGGCTCCTATCGCTAAGGCGATCGCTTGTACGGCGAATAACCAATGAACGTCAGGATAAATCTTGTATAGCAACGCCAGGGGATAGAATATCCAAGCCGCATGATCGCCAAGAATATGAAACCCACCAATAGAAACGATTGGGTTTTGTCCTTGGCTAATTAGATAGACAGCTTGGTCAAACCATCCCAAATCGAAAGCATTTGATTGAAATAGGGCGTGTCGTAAACTACTACACGCAAATAATAGTAAAGCACTCCCGGCGATCATCCAAGTTAAAGGATTGGTCATTTATAAGTCGCAAATAAAGTCCTATATTCTACTTTCTAGGCTGTTCGGTGCAACCAGAATTGTGCGCGCAATACTACAGCTAAACTCAGGACTTCTGATTAACTATACAGCGGTTCTCAGTTGTATAGAAGCCATTGTAGGGGCGATTCATGAATCACCCCTACCAACAATATGTATTCCAGTCAATCGACAACTGCTATATTTTTTTTTGCAATGTGAAAAGCTGAGAGATAGGAGAGATGGATATTCCTCCCGCAGGTTCTTTCTAGCGCTTCCCTCAACCCTTCAAACAAAGAAGTCCGCTTCTGTTGGTCGAGCGCGATGTAGGGTGAATAAGTACTCAAAAGAGTCAGATAATCATCAATACTATAGGTGGCTTCACACACCAATTGTTCAGACACTAAGTCCTGGAAGTAACCTGAATCAATGACATTTTGTCCAAATATCCTGAGTTCCTCTTCCTCAGTTTTTCTCTCTTTATAGTGTGCAATAGACGGAGCTTCGAGCTGATAAATCTCATTCAACACTTGACAAACTTCATAACTAGGTTGCAGGGCGGTGTTCCACAGCGCAATCAGAGAACCATTGTCTTTTAATGCCTCAGCAGCTTTTGGAAACCCAATCTTAGGGGAAACCCAATGGAAAGAAGTTGCGGCAAGAACGGCGTTGAATCTCTCAGACTCTAGTTCCCACTCCTCAAAGGTAGTATTTAAAATCTCTACATCTGGATATTGCGTACAGTTCTGCCGTACTAGTTGACAAGATTCTGGGCTTGGTTCAAGGCAAATCATGGAGAAGCCCAACTCTGCAAACGCTGTCGTTGCCGTCCCAGGTCCGCATCCCACTTCAAGAATCAGTGCTTCTGAAGGAAGTTGTGCTAACTCTACAACACGACGAATTAGTTCCTTAGGATAGCGCGGTCTTACCCTGTTGTAGGCATCTGCTGCTTCGCTGTACCAGTTTTTTCTTTGTTGGGAGGTGTAAGTATCTGCTAGTTTGCTGTACCAGTTGTACCAAGAGTTGCTTTGCTCCATAGAAGTTTATTTGCATTCCATACAGGTTTAAACAAGGGCGAGTCAAGAAAAGTAATCGGTTCCCCTCGTGATTTCAAAGCGACTCGCCCCTACATTGAATAGGAACTCCCTAAGGACTAATAACTAGTGCAGCGGGAGTGGAAATAACTATCCAGTTGGACATTGGTTAAAAGGCTTACTGTACAAGCAATATTCATAAAAGCCTTCTGCCTCCTGCCCGGTCACTGAGCGTGTCGAAGTGCTGCCTTCTTGCACTAGTTATATGCCTAAGAGCAATTCCCAACTGTTCAGCGTACCCGTATCCATCGGCGAATAATCGA
>DATNQT010000344.1:0-5121 GCA_036703885.1 Candidatus Sericytochromatia bacterium | reverse complement strand
GCAACTGGTTAATATTCCCTACGATTTCTACGACGACCCGCGTTCAACTACGGCTAAAGAGCAAGACAAAAAAAATGGATACCGCACCTATACGATGTTGGCATTGCCACTATTAAACGATCACGGCGGTTTAATCGCGGTCGTCCAGTTACTCAACAAGTTAAAGCGGGGATATAAGCGAACGGCTTCCTTAGCAGACAAAGTTGACCAACAGGGCTTTACGAAAGCTGATGAAGAACGCTTTGCAGAAAATGCGCCGATGATTCAAATGATTCTGGAAAGCTTTCGCTCGTATCATAAAACTGCCAGAGGACAACGAGTGGCAGCGGCACTAATGGCAGCGACACGCTCAGTTAGCCAGAGTAATTTGGAACTCAAGGAAATCCTCCAACGGGTAATGGAGGCGGCAAAGAAACTTATGAACGCCGATCGCAGTACATTATGGCTGCTCGATCACAAAACAGATGAATTGTGGACTGAAATCCTATTTGATGACGGCTCAGTGAAAGAATTGCGAGTGCAGGTCGGAGAAGGTTATGCAGGAAAAGTTGCAGAAACAGGCAAGCCTTTGAATGTTCCATTTGACCTATATGGTCACCCAGGTTCTGAAACAGCCAGAAAGACCGACCAGAAGAGTGGTTATCGAACCTATAGCTTATTATGTACCCCAGTTTTGAGTCCTGATGGGGAATTGATTGGTGTTACTCAATTAGTCAATAAGATGAAGCAAGGTGATTTTCCTGAATACGACCCCAGTCAGGGAGAAGAAGCACCTGAGCACTTCCAGATTAGTTTTGACGAAAGCGATCAGAAATATATGCAAATATTTAACAACCAAGCTGGGGTTATCCTTCAGAATGCCGAACTGTTAGCAGCGGTCAAGCGACAGGAGCTTTCGCTGCGAGATAGTTTGAGTGTGGCAGAAGATTGATACTCAAAGGAAAATCTCTACAAAGTGTGGGTGGGTCACTCAAACGCCTCAAGCAAGCGGAGACACTGCAAACAGATAAGCAGACGCCTAAAAATCTCAGGGGCACAGTGGCAGCTAAAAAATGTTCATCGGATGCTACAACTTCGGTGTGCTTATCTCAATAACACTAGAATTGCCAGTCCATTCAACTGATAAATACTATATTTTCTGAACAAGTGCAAGCGTGTTCACTTTTTGCTAGCAAAAAGTTCGCGATAAATTCATAAATAACACTCATAATTGAGCTGTAATACACATTAGCTTCATAATTCAAAATTACGACTAATTTTGTCCTGAGAATTATTAGCGCTTCTGTATAAAGGGACAACACCTTTAATAGGAACAGACTTGTGTCAGCTAAACACGTTTCTAAGCTTTTTTATCGAAAATTACAGCCCGATAAAACCGATTTGTCGGAACAAGTTGATAATCGGGGGACTTCACCTAGGCGGCGCGTTCAGAGGATTACGCTCTGTGCTCTAGCGACATTTACAAGTCAAAATTTGACTCATCAAGTGTTAGCAAATGCCCCTATTGTAGATATTGATCGCCAACCTTCAATTAAAGAAGCAGCGGACTCGTTATCAAAAGAAGTGACACCAGAACCTTCGTCGAAGGCGATCGCTTCCCCAGAATCTTTGCCAACACGAGAATTTGTATCTGACGTATTACAACCTTCAAAGTTTCCAAGTAGTCCACCCGCTCAAGACAGTCAAAAAGTTGCTGTGTCAGCAGTAGCAAGTCCTATATCGACTGTGAGCAGCAGTAGTATTGCACCGCCTGAAACTGAGGCGACACCAGCGCGAACTTCAGCGTCCACAGATAGCTCGATGTCCGCCAAACCATCTTCTGTACCCCAGATTGCTTCAGCGACGACACTTGCAGAAGTTAAAAGTAAATCGGAGCGGAATTTACAGAACGTTCCAAGTCCAGGGCAAAAGGCGATCGCCCTTTCAACCGAAAACTTTCCCACTTCCCAAAAAGACGCCAATCCTCAGCAGACTGAGCAAGTTGTGGCACAGGGTGTACCAACTACAGCCATACAACCCTGTGTGGAAGTGGAAGGTTTACAGTCTCAGCTGCGCGATCTGAAGAACGTAAAAAATGAGGGAGACTTTCAAGCTTCGCCAGCTCTAAGCATTGTAATTCCCACGGGTTTTGGTGCGGATAACAATACCGGATTTATCAGTGGTACTTTTCAATCCCGAACCCGCTACGGCAACGTAAGTGATGGTGGATTGGGTATTGGAGTTGGTTTGGGGGATGCACGTAAAGCGGTGGGTGTTGAACTGTCTTATACTGCCGCTAGCTTCGGTGGCAGCCGGGACTTTGGCGCTGGTGGCTTTAACGTCAAAGTGCATCGTCAGCTAGCAGATGACTTATCAGTAGCCGCTGGCTGGAATGGCTTTTTAAATCTCGGCGGTCGCAATGACTTTGAAAACTCCGTCTACGGAAGTGCTACCAAAATTTTCCGGACGCGAGATGACATCAATTTACCGTTTAGTCGAGTCGCAGTCACGGCTGGAATTGGCAATGGACAGTTCCGGTCTGAGAGTGCAGTCACCGACGGTTCTAACGGAGTCAACGTTTTTGGTAATGTCGCTGTCCGTGTCGCTCAACCTGTCAGTTTAATCGCAGAGTGGAGTGGACAAGACTTGGGGGTAGGAGTTTCAGTTGCACCCTTTAAGAACATCCCACTGGTTATTACTCCCGCCCTACGCGACATCGCTGGTGCAGGAGATGGAGCAAGGTTTGTCTTAGGCGCTGGTATGGCATTCAAATTTTAAGGATTCACCAAGGTAGTAAGAATTATGCAGACAAAGAAATGGCTCGGTTTGGCGATCGCCTCATCATTAGTCGGTAGCGGGTTGATGACACTTCCCGCTAGCGCCCAGCAAGCTCCTAACCAGTCAGATATCACAGGAACCAATATCTGGAATAATACCGCACCCATATTTCGGAACGATGGCAAACTCAGCCCAGAGATTCTCGGTAATGCCGATCGCCTTTCCGAAAAACTAGGAGATGCCGGAAATCGCTGCTGTAATGCTCCTCCTCCGACAGGTCCGCGCCGATTCGCCAGAGGTGCGGCTGACCCTAATGAGGTTTGTATCAGCCCAGATTGTCAGCAACTTAATAGCGTGGTGGAGGAAACCAAGGTCTTTCTGGGCGATGTAAACCGTCTTCAAGCAGAACAACAGAGAACCAGTCGTAACCGTGCCTGGTAGATTTTCACCTCTTATCAATTCAGCCAAGTAAAACAGCCATGATGCAAAGAAAAAGCCCGAACAAGGGTGTGGGGTTACAGCTTCTAATGGGAGTAATTGCGGCAGGGGTTTTCGGCCTCTTTTCCACACCAGCTAAAGCCGCTGACCAGTTTGGCAATAATGGCATCCAGTTCGATGTCGATACGATTGTTGAGTTTGAGTTCGTAAAATCCCAGGGAGCTTACCAGTCAACCTTTGGGGTTATCAATTTAGATACGGGTGAGAAGACGCCTCTGTTAGCTGAGGTCAAACCCTCTGATAACTACCAAGATGTCAATACACCTACTGACTATACGCGATCGACCTCTAAACCTGACTTTATAGGGACTCCGGGAAACACTGTCCGTCAGCCATTAGCTGAGTTTTTCTTTAAGGCAAAAATGCGGTATGCATTTTACCTGGAATCTACCTATAATGGCAGACCAGCTGGTATCGTCTACTCCACAAATGCTCAAAATCCTAAGGGGAATCGACAAGCTAACTTTGACGGTGAAGTATTTGGTCTGGGAAACGGGGGCACCATTACTCTCTGGGATGATACTGGCTCTTTATTAGTTAAGGCAAATCAAGAAGATACAGACTTCAATGATTTCATTGTTCGTGCTGGTGGTCATCTAGCCTGCCCCTATGCAAACACGGTCAGCGGGAAGAAGCAATCTCAGAGCAGCCTCAACGGGTTGGGGAAGGGTGTTAAGTGTACGGGTAAGTAAGATTAGATATCTCCAATAATTAATCTGAAATCGTTGTACCACAGTGGTTGAAGCTTAATTACTGGAGATGTCTATTCTATAGCTCTACCGCTACCCATCAAATACAAGAGAGCCATACGCACGGCAACACCGCTAGTCACTTGCGCTTGAATTAAGCTGAACTGAGGGTCATCCATTAGGTCGGAACTAATTTCAACACCTCGGTTAACCGGGCCTGGATGCAATACCTTAACATCAGGTTGGCAGAGTTTTAGGCGATCGCGTGTTATTCCATAACGCTGATGATACTCTCGCAAGCTCGGCAACAGATGCGCTGTCATGCGTTCTTTTTGCAGCCGTAGGGTCATCACAAAATCCGCATCTTTCAAAGCAGGTTCGATATCCCAGTGTAAAAATAGCTTTCGGTTAGAAACTTTAGATTGAGAAGAAGATGAAGGTGTGAGTAAGGAATTTTCCGCGTCTCTTTTCTCATCGCTGCCATACTCGGCAAACAACTGAGGTAACAGAGTTGGTGGTCCTGCTAGATGCACCTCCGCTTTAGTAGAAGTCAGACTCCAGATATTGGAGCGAGCAACCCGCGAGTGCAGGATATCCCCAACAATCGCAATCTTTTTACCCGCAAGGAGTCCGATCCGGGGATATTCAAAATCGATCAGGGAACAGATTGTAAATAGGTCGAGTAATGCTTGGGATGGATGTTCGTGCAGACCATCGCCAGCGTTTAGGACACCTACTCGGAAGCCTTGCCGATCCATCTCAGAAGCGATCGCCTGTGGTACCCCAGCCTCCCGATGGCGAACCACCATCATATCAGCTCCCATTGCTAGATAGGTCTTTGCCGTATCTAGGATTGTTTCCCCCTTAGTTAAGGACGAAGTACCCGGTGCAAAGTTAAGGATATCGGCTGACAAGCGTTTTGCTGCCAACTCAAAACTACTGCGAGTCCGGGTAGACGGTTCAAAAAACAAATTTGCCACCACCTGACCTTGTAGCGCGGGTACCTTTTTTGTCCGCCGCGATAGCACCTCCCGAAAGCTAGCAGCCGTTTGCAAAATCGTGTCGTATTCAGCGGGGGTAAAATCCGCCAAACTGAGGATGTGGTGCCGTGTCCAGACAGTAGTAGCCATAAGATAGCTCACAACTAACTATTAGCAAAAATACAGGGGTTGATAGA
>DATNQT010000343.1:0-7420 GCA_036703885.1 Candidatus Sericytochromatia bacterium | reverse complement strand
ATCCAAATCATCAGTAAGCTGTGGGTGTTGTTTCCACCGATAGAAATACTCTATATATTGCTGGTAAAGTGTAGCTTTCGTATTGGGCAAATCACCCTGATGGAAATACCAGATTCCACACAACATCGCCAACCGCAAAGGATTTTTAATCAAATCCCGGATGCGATCATTCCTAGTATCATCTAACTTAGTTTCTAACTCTTCCCCTAATTTTGGCTTACCTTCCTGAGTAAACCACTGTTGAATAAAATCACCCACCTGCTCATCATCAAAGTGCAGAGTGCGATATGTCTCAAAATTTAGCAGTGCGTTGGGGTTAGCTTCCCAAACATTTGAGCGACAGGTTAGCACTACTCGCGCCAAATCGCCCCATCCTTCTAGCTGGGTGGCAATTGCTTGTAGAGGTGATTCATCTGCCCTCATCTCATCCACCCCATCCAACAGCAGCCACACCTTGCCACTCTGGAACAATTCCTCTAGCTTTTTTTGTGCTGAGGTAATGCCTACATCACACTGAGAAATCAGCAGCGC
This sequence comes from Candidatus Sericytochromatia bacterium, assembly GCA_036703885.1. Lineage (GTDB taxonomy): Bacteria > Cyanobacteriota > Cyanobacteriia > Cyanobacteriales > Coleofasciculaceae > CADCTM01. The sequence continues at coordinate 6,889 of DATNQT010000343.1, read as the reverse complement.
ATTCTTTAACCAAATCTGGAATAAGTATTCTTCCAGAGTTTTCCCTCCCAGACTTGCCAGAGAAATGCAGATGGGAAAACCTGTGTTTGAATTATCAACATAAAGAGCAATCTGCTCTAACCATGTGCTTTTCCCCGCCCCCGGTTCACCAACAATAGTGAGGTTTTTCTCTTTCCCTTCGATTACCTGTTCCAGAAACTCATCATATTGATACTCCTGCTCAATTTCTTTCTCGGTTAGTTGATATTGCAACATTCCTCGATCTGCCGATGGTTGAAACTCATCACCCCGTCGAGGCTGTTCCTTCGGCTTCACTAATCCCAGCTTCACATAGACATTTTTCGCCTCATGCCCCAAATGTCTGCCAGTGATCGATCGCCTGAAGTTTTGCTTTGATCGCTGCTGTGCTAAGACTTTGCCGCAGACTTCGTGCCAGTTGATATCCTCCTGGATTGGCTGGATAGTCCCCACATTGCTTACATCAGGGTGAGTCAGAGGTTTATGCGATCGCTCAGAATATTTTGTTCTTAGGTAAGCTCGTAACTTTTTTAGCTTGCCTCTATTTTCAGAAGCAGCTAATTCGGGACAACTCTGGGCGAACTGTTCGTATACCGCAGACATCCGCTTTTTAAAAGCATAAGCACTGATATTCAGTTTACTGGCGAGTTTAGCCTCACTATCACCACGATTACCTTCTTGTAATCGAATCAGGAAAGCTTCTGTTTGCTCTGGAGACAAGCAATGTGCATCAGCTATTTCTGCCAAAAACTCAGTCCACTCCATCGCCAGCCTTGCAGAACTTATTCTGATTCTACTTAGTTTCTACCTAGTCTCCATCTCCAAGGAACTTCTATCTTAGACCTCAAAAATACGATTGTGATTAGCAAACGACAGATGAGGTTCCAGCCATGGAAAACCAACCGACAACACCTGTAAAACTAGAGCAAACAAACCAACCCATTCAACTTGTCACTCCCCCACAAGCTCACATTGATAATCCTGCTACTTGGATGCGATACGGGAATAGTCCACAAGCCGAGATTATTCTGGCAGTGGCGGTTTTAATTAGCTCCATTTCTGGATTACTCCAAGTCCTCTTACCTGTAATCCTGCGACAACCGCGCAAGAAAACCCAGTAATTCTTTAAACTAACGGCACACCCCTAGCATAACTGCTGGGGGTTCCCTCAAATTTTCAGAAGAATTATGTTACTGGGCTGTGTGTCTGAATCAAATTCCCCTCAGGCGTATAAACCTCTATCGGAATTCGGGCATTATCGCTAATGGCTTCGAGGGCTTCTCCCAAAGTTAAGATGTGATTGACAACTCCAGATTGAACATTCGAGTCGCCTTTAGCTTGGGCATTGAGTGCGATTTGTCTCACTTGCTGCATATAGGTAGGCGTCAACCGGACTTTAATAACGTTGTTGTCAATGATGTAGGAGCAAGCTTTTGTCTTCCCGTAGCAGGTTTGATTGAGATCGCGACGGGCTTGTTGTACTTTCACCACCAACTGTAACTGTCCTTGGGCTTGCTTGAGAGAATTGTTGTAAGAGCCAGCAAGAGAGCGTGCCTTGCCATAATAATAGGTATCGATAGGAACCTGGTTCACGTAAGTTAAGGCATTGCGCCACTGACTCAACGCTACAGACCATTGATTATTTGCCTGAGACTCTTTAGCGAGTTGAGCCAGACGCAAGCCCTGATTATAGGCATTGGCAGCAATTTGCTCTGCGGTTTTGCGATCGCGTGCGCTTGCCACTTTAGGCTGATAAAGTGCCGTCAACTGCTGCGCTTCCTGGAACGCCGTGGTTCCTTGAGGAATCTGTTTGAGTCGCTTCATTGCCATTTGCCAGGTGGCATAAACTAACTGCCAGTGTTCCACCGACTGAGCGACACCTTGACGGGCTTCTGCAATTAAAGCGGCGTCCCTCGCCTCTTTAAGGTATCCTTGAGCCTGCCGCTCTTTACTCAAGCGCTGATTCGCTTGGGCTAAGTTTGCCTTGTATAGCTTAATTTTTTGTTGAGCTAGGGGTTGGAGGTTGCTATTTGTAGGAAGCTGTTCTAATCGTGCGATCGCATCTCCCCACATATTCTGAATTTCTATCCACTGGTACGGTGGATGAGGCGGATTTACACTCTTATAAGAAGCTCTCGCCGCTGTCTTCAGAGCCATTACCATCCTATTCACTCGCTCTGCCTGGGCTGTATACGCTTTAATCAGTTCTTGAGCTTTGCCATGATGACTTGACCACGCAGGAATTGTTTCCAGCATTTGAATGGCTTGTGTTAATTCCTGCTGTGCCTCTAGAACCTCTTTGCCTGATGAAGGTTTTTGAAGTGTTGTTGCACTCTTCTCACTCAATATTTGAGCATCAGAAATTACTTTACACGACCCGATCACACAAGGACGAGTCAGAACATAAAGCGTACTAAAGAAAATCAGCAAACTCACACCTACCCCCGTCACTAGTAATGGGAGTAGTGAAGGCTTCAACTTTCTTTTGAGCGGCGCTTCTGTTTCCTGGGGCGATTCATCCGGTTGAGAATCGTCCCCTTGAACCGGCTCATCCCAGGGATGAGGTTCAGCAGACTCGGTTTCAGAGACATTGCTGCTTTGGGTAGGTTCAGCGTCTGCCGACTCGCTGGCAGTTTCTGTAGGAGACTTCGTTCTACCTGGAGTTTCTGGCACATCTTCAACAGCCGTTGCCTTTACTCCTGCCAGGGGCTTTACCGCGAAGGAGTGGGATGCATAAGCTGCCTTTTGTCCGGTTGCTCTCAAATATAGTTGTACCTGAGGACTAATTGATTGATGGTCTTCAACAAGAGTTTGTTCTAAAAAGCCAAACGTTTGTTGTGGATTTAGTACTACATCGGCTGGGTGCTGAACTAGAATTACCAACGTCCCGTCCTTAAGTAGACATCGAACCTGAACGGGTACGCTTTCTGTCAGTTTTGACTGCAAGCTTGCCTGTAGAAGATTTCCCAAAGTTGCTAAATCGTCTGGGCGCGTCGCTGTTTTCATCGGACTACATGGTGCTTCTAGATAGTTAGTTGAGAGTTGTGTACCCGCGTTCTTGGGCATCTTTTGAGCGAAAAATTGTTAAGTCAGTGCATTAAGCAACAAAATACGAGCAGCATTTGGCTGAATTGAAGAAAATTTTGATTTTGCCATTTTCTCCTTGTAGGTAGAGAAGACCCGTTTCCACTGGAACTATAAATTATAGATATAGGCGTCGGCTGTTGTTTAAAACAACATCCATTGCCTTCTTTGTTTACATATGGCAAGCCAATACTAAGAGCAAGCCATTAAAAACTAATAACCCATTATGACTCAGGCTCTCCCTCTAGCTGAACAAGTTATTTTAATCACTGGCGCTTCCGCAGGAATTGGTGCTGCCTTAGCACGACGGTTAGCGGCTGAGTATTTGGGTATTCGTTTGGTGCTTGCGGCTCGAAATCAAAAGAAATTGGAGAGTGTAGCGACTGATTGCCTAAAAGCGGGTGCTGATGTTTTGGTTGTGCCTACGGACATGGCGCAAGTTGAACAGGTAAAAGCCTTGGCAAAATCAGCTCTTGAACATTTTGGTCGAGTTGATGCCCTAGTCAATAATGCAGGCTACGGGCAGATGGGTCCGATTGAATTAATTTCTAGGGAAGATGCACAACGGCAGTTCGATGTCAACTTTCAAGGACCTTTAACTTTAACCCAAGCTTTGATTCCGGTAATGCGCGAACAGCGTGGGGGGCGAGTTATCAATGTGTCATCCCTAGGAGGACATCTGGCGTTCCCGGCTGGAGGTATGTATAGTTCCTCCAAGTTTGCTTTAGAAGCCCTTAGTGACGTGATGCGAATGGAGTTAGACGCATTCAATATCAAAGTCAGTGTGATCGTACCGGGACCGGTGAAGACGGAGTTTTTTAGCGTGGCTGGCGACGCGGTAGATCTACACGTATCGGAGCCAGGAAGAACGATATATCGTGCAGCTATCCAAGCCATAAAAGAAATTGAACAACAAACAGCACCTCTTGCTTGGAGTTCAGAACGAGTGGCTGGGGTGATTATTCGTGCTCTGTCCGACCGAAATCCTCGTCCCCGTTATATTGCGGCAACGGCGGGGAAGACGATGCTGTTTGTGATGACAAAACTTATGCCACGTCGGCTTTTAGACCTGTTTTGGAAGCGTTACTACCGCATTGACCAGGTGGAAAGAGACTGGAAAAGTCGCCAAAAGCGTGTAGGTTAGCGAACTCGCTAAAACCTTAGAATTTGTTAGCTTTAAAGGCTAAGAGAGTATGACATTTAAGCAAAATCTCATTTATGGACCTATTAGAGTACCAGGCAAAAGAATTATTTCGTGAGGTTGGCATTCCGGTTTTGCCTTCCCAGCGTATTGACCATCCGAGAGACTTAAAGCGATTAGAGATTCCCTATCCGGTAGTACTAAAGTCTCAAGTGCCTACGGGCGGACGGGGTAGAGCAGGTGGTATCCGGTTCGTGGAAAATACGATAGATGCGATCGCAGCAGCCAGAGCAATTTTCAACCTCCCTATTCTCGGTCAATATCCCCAAGTCTTGTTAGCAGAAGCTCGCTATGATGCTGACCAGGAATTTTATCTGGCAGTAATCCTCGATTATGCTCTAGGGCGTCCCGTTCTCCTGGGTTCAGCCCAAGGTGGTATCGACGTGGAAGCCGTGATATCACAGATGCAGAGGGTTGTAGTCGAGCAAGAATTTTCCCCCTACTATGCGCGGCGTCTCGCCCTCAAAATGGGACTCCAAGGTAACCTCATCGAGTTAGTGAGTGGGATTATTCAGAAGATGTACCAGCTTTTGGTCCAAAAAGACTTGGACTTGGTGGAAATTAATCCCCTTGCCATCAGTTCCAAAGGCGAGGTAATGGCTCTAGATGGGAAAATTACTGCCAACGATAATGCGCTGGGACGACATTCGGAGTTGGCGAACCTTGGTTCTAGCAATGGTCGGAGCAATAGAGACCAACAACGGTTCACACATCGGCTGACTGAACTTAACTGGACGGACACAGAAGGCAATATTGGGATTCTGTGTAACAGCACTTGTTTAGCAGCCGCAACGTTGGATTTGATTTATCAGGCAAAAGGAAAGCCAGCTAGTTGTTTGATTGTGGATGGGTATGCTAGTTGGGACTTGCAGGCTGTTGCTTCTCCCGTGCAACAACTGCAAGATGCCCTACAGCAAATTGTAGAAACCGATGGCATTAAAGTAGTTTTGGTGAATATTTTGAGCAGTGCTGCTGCTAGTGAAGAAGTCGCTGAGGCGATCGTCACTTTTCTGCTTTCAAGAGTTGGGGAAACAGCTGGGGTGCGTGAGGTTGATTGGGTAGAAAGACCGATTAGTTTGGTTTCACACTCCTCTCAAGAGCGAAGTATCCGTACAGGCACTCTTCATCGCCGTTCAACTTCTCTGACTCAGTTACCTCACTTTGTCCTTCGCATTGTTGGTGGGAAATCTGACTTGACCAAAGAGGGTTTGGCAGCGATACCCGTACACTGGATGGATGACCTAGATCAGGCAGTTGATCAGGCTATAGCGATCGCTAACTCAAACGATAAGCAATCCTGAACCACAATAGCATTCGTGCTGGCTATACCAGTCGTACTGTATCGCTAAAGCTCTTCTGGTTACCTACAAATTTTCAATTACCTCTAGTTTCGGATTGATAACGACTTTCCGAACGCAAATAAACGCGGATAAATTAGATAATTATCTACGTTAAGAAAGGGTTAAAAAAACTTAAAAAAGCGGTAGAGTGGTTACGGTCTGAGACGTTAGACCGTAATACATTACAACTCTAAGTATTAGCAACATTCGTAAAACACTGTATAACATTGGTATCCTGACTGTATTGAGCAAAGTTATGCTCTCTTGCTGTTTCTTGGAAATTACCCTTACTTAGAAAGAATCTGGCTAATTTTGTTAATCTCAACCCAGCGCCTGCACATCCAGCAACTATGAATTTTACGCCAGACAGCAAAGTCCTGGTACAGGGCATCACACAACCACTGGGTTCATACCACGCAGCCCGAATGAAAGCCTATGGCACTAATGTCGTAGCTGGAGTCAGTGCGGGGCAAGGAGGACAGAAATTATATGACATCCCCGTGTTTGACTTGGTAGAACAGGCACGCCAGCAAGCTGGCTCGATTGATGTGACGATTATTTTTGTAGAATCCTACTGGGCACTAGATGCTGCCCTCGAAGCAATAGAGGCTGGTATCCGGCAAATTATTCTGGTTACGGGTGGTATTCCTCCCCTGGATATGGTTCGCTTGCTCAGGAAAGCTCAAACTACCGAAACTCTCATCATCGGACCCAATAGTTCTGGAATTATTGTGCCGGGAAAAGTTCTATGGGGTACTCAAGAGACTGAATTTTATACGCCGGGATCGGTAGCGATGATCAGCCGCGCTGCTACTCTCACTTACGAAGTGGCTTTGGCATTAACTCAGGCAGGAATAGGACAGTCAATTGGAGTCAACCTTGGCAGTGATGCGATCGTTGGATCTTCTTTTCGTCAGTGGTTGCAGGTTTTGGCAACGGATGAACAAACAAAAGCCATTGTCTTAGTCGATCGCACGGGGGGCGGGAGTGAAGAAGAAACGGCTGAATATATCACTAAAATTGATAAACCAGTGGTTGCCTACGTTGCTGGATGCAATACACCTGTGGACAAACAAGTTGGTAATGCTAGTGCCATCATTGCGGCTCAACTTTCAGGGCCAGTTACTAGCACGACTACAGCCCAGCATAAAGTTGAAGCGTTTCAGCAAGCAAAAATCCCTGTGGCAACGCGCCCTTCTCAGATTCCCAACTTAGTAAAAAAAGCGCTGAAAAAATAATTGTGCAT
>DATNQT010000342.1:0-23154 GCA_036703885.1 Candidatus Sericytochromatia bacterium | reverse complement strand
CTTGTACTTGCCTCCTTTCTTTGCATCAGACCAGTCACAACCAAAGCCCTTAGTTTCAGCTACGAATTGATTCCAGGGAATCGGCTCAACTGATTTGTCAGTGGAACTAACAATCTTAAATTGTCCATCCGATGTGACTTCACCAATCCGCACAACCTTGGAAATGTGGTGGTTGTTTTCCATCGTCACTTTACCTTCTGGAGCCTCTAATGTCTGACCCACAGCTGCCTTACGCACGGCTTCTAACTCCGTTGACTTAGCTTTCTCAACAGCCTGTTTCCACAGATAAACTGCAATGTATGCCGCTTCCATGGGGTCATTGGTGACTCGGTCTGCGCCGTACTTTTTCTTAAACGCCTCAACAAATTTCTTATTGGCTGGAGAATCTACTGTCATGAAGTAGTTCCAAGCTGCATAGTGACCTTTGAGATACTCTGGTCCAATTGCCTTAACTTCTTCTTCCGCAATACTCACAGACATGGAAGGATATTTGTCGGGGTTTAAACCAGCACCTTGCATCTGTTTGAAGAAAGCAACGTTGCTATCACCGTTGAGGGTATTGTAAATAACGCCACCATTGGGCAGGGCTGATTTGATTTTGGCAATAATCGCTGTAACTTCGGTATTACCTAGTGGGAGGTAGTCTTCACCAACTGTTTTGCCACCTTTGGCTTGCAACTGCGCCTTAATGATCGTATTAGCTGTGCGGGGGAAAACGTAGTCTGAGCCAACGAGGAAGAAGTCTTTGCCCTTATTCGTCAAAAGCCAATCAACTGACGGCTCGATTTGCTGATTTGGAGCAGCACCCGTATAGAAGATATTCTGGGAACACTCTTGACCCTCGTACTGTACGGGATACCAGAGCATATGTTTTTTCTCTTCAAAGACTGGCAATACTGCCTTGCGGCTGGCAGAAGTCCAACAGCCGAAGACAGCCACTACCTTGTCTTGGTCGATGAGCTTTTTCGCTTTCTCGGCAAACGTAGGCCAGTCAGAGGCACCGTCTTCAACGATTGCTTCAATCTTTTTACCTAGCACTCCACCAGCCGCATTGATTTCCTCAATTGCCAACTGCTCGGCATCCACGACACTCTTTTCACTAATCGCCATCGTGCCACTGAGGGAGTGCAAAATTCCCACTTTGATTGTGTCACCGCCACCACCTGCGGCGGCAACAGTAGAGGCACCTGGAGAACTACCTGCGGCTGGACTTTCTGAAGTCGTCGATGAACCACCGCAAGCTTTGAGGAGAAGGCTTGTTCCTAACGTCGCGGAACCGTAGACCAGAAATTTACGTCGTCCAAATCGCCTTACCATATTTTATATTTGCCTCTCAATGAATTCTGCCTGTTTATATAGAGACACACCCCGTCAAGATGTGATATTAGAACCTGACTACTTTACTAAATGTGACGAATGATACAAAATAATAATGGAACGGCAGAAGTCAAGGCAAATCAATACTCCCAAGTAGGGATAAACAAGAAAACTGTTCGCGATCGCGAAAACTTATTAGAAACTTCACGGAATTGTCTAATATGAACTGTTTATATTTGAGATAAGAGATTTTTATAACAGCGACCAAGGCTGCGATACCTGTCGTAGTAGAGGAGCAGGGCAGCAATGAATTCAAGTAGAAACAAGGACTTCTATAACTGGCTGCCATTGGTGCGGTTTCAAGAGAATCAAGCTGTGTCACCTAAGACTGAGACGGAACATCAGGCTGCATCAAGAAGATCGTTGTTTAAAAAATTCGCTGGATTCTCCTCAGTACCTAGCACTCGAAACTCAGCACGGCTAAAGCTACCAAGTGCAAGTATCCAGCAAAAAATTAGTGCTGGGTATGCCCTCTCCCTAGGGATTGCGATTTTAGGAACAACTGCTGGTTTAGCGATTGGTGAGCATTATCAAAAGCAAGCGATCGCACAGATCAATAGCATCCATAAGCAAGAATATCTGCTCACGGAATTAAAAACGACGGTTTTGCAAGCGGAATCCCACGCATCACGATTTTCAGTTGTTCTGGGAAACTCAGTCTGGTTGCAATATGAAAAGGAAGGGTTTGTTCAAAACATTCAACAAGCTCAAAAACTGCTGGTGGAGACACAATCCTTCGTCAACAATCCTGACAACCAAAAAATCGCTGAAATTGATAAACTGCGGGATTTGTTAAAAACTGCCGCCATCACCATAGACGCTTATGGAAACCTTACTGAGTCCATTTTCGAGCAAATCAATCTCTGGAACCTGAAGCAAGATGAGATTTTGCCAGCCCAACAGCAGTTATTGAGGAATAACAGTGGTGAAGTTGTGATCGCATTGGATCAGGTTTTTAAGCAGTTAGACGAGGTGCTTGAGGCAGCACAGGCTCAAGATATGCAAAGCGCCGTCACACTAGAACGCGCCAGTCAGTTGCGGATAGGAATAATTTTCGTCAGTATGCTGCTATCGGTTGCGATCGCAGCAGTATTAGCGCTGTATACCAGTCGTGCGATCGCCCAACCACTTAAGAACGTTACCCGCGTCGCCCAACAGGTAACGGCAGAGTCCAACTTTGCACTTCAAGTACCCGTCACCACGGGCGATGAACTCGCTCTCCTAGCCACCTCCCTCAACCAGCTAATTCAACGCATCGCTGCTTATACCCAGGAACTCAAGCAAGCCCAAGCCCAGCTAGTTCACACGGAAAAAATGTCCAGCTTGGGAGTAATGGTTGCTGGGGTTGCTCATGAAATTAACAATCCCGTCAACTTCATCTACGGCAACCTTGAATACACCAGTGACTATATTCGGGATTTACTCTACTTGCTGCGCCTCTATCAGCAACACTACCCTGAGCCACTACCAATTATTCAAAACCAAATGGAAGCGATCGATTTTGACTTCCTTGCCGAAGACTTACCGAAAATTCTCACCTCAATGAAGGGAGGTGCCGATCGCATTCGTGACATTGTTCTCTCCTTAAGAAACTTCTCTCGCCTAGATGAAGCCGGAATGAAATTCGTCAACCTTCACGAAGGAATTGACAACACTCTGGTCATTCTTAACAACCGCCTCAAAGAAAGAATTGAGGTGATCAAGCAGTATGGGGAGTTGCCCTTAGTGGAGTGTTCCCCAGCACAACTGAATCAGGTATTTATGAATCTTTTGTGCAATGCGATTGATGCTTTAGAAAGTCATTGGTCATTAGTCATTGGTTCTTGGTCATCCCATAGAGAACAAATGACTAATGACACAGGACAAAGGATAAATCCTACAATTTGGATTCGTACTGAAGTATTAGACCAAGACTGGGTGGTAGTTAAAATTATTGATAATGGTTCTGGTATTCCAGCCGCGATTAAAGACCAGATATTTGACCCATTTTTCACAACAAAAGAGCCAGGTAAAGGCACGGGTTTGGGTTTAGCGATTAGTTACCAAATCATTGCACAGCATCACGGCAGAATTGAGGTGAACTCATTACCAGGTCAGGGAGTAGAATTTGCGATCGCGTTACCGCTTAGGTGTTAGGCATTGCTACGGAGTTAAGGCTCAAAAACGATGGTTTTACAGGAAAAAGCCGAAGAAAACACGGAGGACTGCCTCTGTCGTGTAATAATCTCGCTGTATGAAGTCTTGCAGATTTAAGTTTTTGAATCTGTGAGTGAGGAGCTTGATTTTATGAAAAAAATGAATCAATTGGGCAAACTCGTTAGTGTTTTAGCTGTGATAGCGATCGCCTTTACTGGAATGAGTACTCCTGTTATGGCGGGTACGGACATCACAAGCTCAAAAGAAAGCTTACAACTGGCACAAGCGTCGCTTGTCGGACAGTGCCGTGCAGCAAAACTGTCAATCCCCATTTTCAGGGAGCGTGTAGCCACTAGTGAGGCTTTAAGGCTTCTATCTGCCAATCAGACAGTTACACTGTCAGACAATGCAGTTGATGCTAACGGCTTCATCGGCATCAGTGCTCCTACCCCAGGCTTTGTTCATGCAATCAACCTCAAGCCTTGCGGTACCCCTCCACCTCCCACTGGAAGCCTTTGCCGTCGAGTGGTTCAACCGCCTGACGGTCTGGTAATCCGCAGAGACCCAAGTAGTACATCCCCTTCAGTTGGTGGGGTGGCTTATTTAGGACAGGTCACTCTTACCACCAATCCTCCAACTGTAAGAAGAGGCGAGAATCGTGATTGGGTACAAATTTCAGCACCCGCTAGTGGTTGGGTTTCTAATGGTTTTACTAGCGCTACCAGCAGCAATTTAGCTTTCTGCCAGTAAAGCCTATTCAAAAGCTTGTGAAGGCGATCGCTTTTATTTAAGAATGAGGCGATCGCTATTCCTTGTCTCCGAGACTCCCTGCTCAAAACTATTTGTGCAACGCCGGGGATGCACTCCATGTCAATAGCCCATGTGCAGTTTCACGAAGTCAATTACAGCGTTAAGTCCTTCCTTAGTCTTTAAATTTGTAAAAACAAAAGGTTTGTTGCCTCGCATTTTTTTAGCATCCCTTTCCATAACACCCAAGTCAGCCCCTACCATAGGCGCAAGGTCGATTTTATTAATTACCAAAAGGTCAGATTTAGTAATTCCGGGTCCTCCTTTACGGGGAATCTTATCGCCAGCAGCAACATCAATGACATAGATAGTTAAATCAACGAGTTCTGGACTGAATGTTGCTGCCAGATTATCACCGCCACTTTCTAAGAACACCAAGTCTAAATCAGTAAATCGGTGTTCCAGTTGTTCAATTGCTGCTAGGTTCATCGAGGCATCTTCTCGAATTGCCGTGTGGGGGCAACCGCCCGTTTCAACCCCAAGGATGCGATCGCGATCTAGTGCCTGACTTCGCACCAAAAACTGAGCATCTTCTTGGGTGTAAATATCATTGGTGACAACAGCAATTTGGCTCGATGTACGCAGCGCTTTACACAAAGCATCAAGTAGAGCAGTTTTTCCCGAACCTACGGGACCAGCAATTCCGACACGAAAGGCATTCATATCAAGTCATGGTCATGGGTCATTGGTCATTAGCTTACAGACAAATAGCTAATGAAAAAAATAAACATTTAACTCCGAAATAATCGGGTGTATTGGGTTTCGTGAGCCATACTGAAGAGTGCTAATCCCCAGCCGCAACTACTTAAATTATCATCCTCTAAGGTTAAAATTTCTTGGGTAGCAAGAGGAATATTAGTGGCAAGTTCGAGTAGTAACTGTTGACCTGTTGTTTGACCGAGGGGAATTAGTTTGACACCTGCACCAATAAGATTGGCTGCCCAACTGTGTAAGTAACCTAAGACGGCTGATGTAATATCAATTTGCCAGTTCGCCGCGCCTATGCCAAAAGCGATCGCATAATTACAGGGAGAACCTGCTGCACTCGCCAAATCTTGTAGTTTTTGTTGGGGCTGTAAATCTAGAAGCAGCCGTATTAGAGAGTTGCCCATTTGCAACGATTGCGATCGCAATTCGGCACTTTCCTTAGCAGCAGTAAGCCAAGCATTCCAGTACCCCAAAGCCTCCGTGTTACTATTCTCAACACTGCGATAGGCTCGTACCATCACAGCCGCTTCTAATCGAATAGCCCCATAGCGTAGTTCTTGCTCTAGCCATAGTTTCAAGCTTTTTGGATTAGCGATCGCACCGCTTTCAACTAGTGTTTCCAGACCATCAGAATAGCTATAAGCCCCTACTGGCAGAGCAGGGCTAGCTAGTTGTAATAGGCTCAATAAAGTGAGGTTTTCGGGGTTCAAGGGAGGTCTATCAGGATTGGCTCATCCTAGCCCTAGGGCTGTTAGCAGCAGTTGGTATTTTGGATAAAGCTACGAGTGACTGTGACTATAAGCCCCAGTTTCTGGTTGAAAAGGTACAACTTCCTCTCGTACTTTCACCCCCAACTGTTCCAACATTATCTGTAACACCGGGTCGGGAGACAACCGTAAATAGCTGGGAGCAACTTCTAAGGGTACGTGGCGATTACCCAGATGATAGGATGCCCGTAGTAAATCGATGGGTTTCTGGGCGGTCACAGTTAGCACGGGTTCTGGTTTAGCGGCAATCCGAATCACAGCGTCGCACTCCTCTGATTGCAGTAAATCCCCATCATGTAAGACAGTACCTCTGGGTAAGCGCAAATACAATCCCTGACCATCAGTGGTTTCAAAACGGTGGCGCGTCCGGGTGCGTTCTTCAGCTGTGAGCGAGAGGGTAAAACTAACTGTGGCATCCACATCTGCACTCAGGCGTTGCGTAAAAATCAGCATTTAGCGGTTTTCATTCGAGTTCAACACGAGATCTACACTGGGAGCACGGCATTATCAACAATTAACCCCCTGCTCCCTTTCACTCATTTCTGAAGGCGAATTAACTCATTTTGGATTCGTCTTTGTAAATCCGGATTCGATTGAGCCGTGGCTGTAATTGCATTAAACTGAGGTATTGTCAAGCCGTGACTTTCGCCAATTTTTTTCGATTGATTGCAGTAGTTCACGGCAATATCTTGGATATCTTTTGACAAAGAAGCGATGGTATCTGCTTTCGTGCAAGTAACGTCAGGAATATTCTCATCATTAGTTATTTTCTGAATTTCCGTGTAGGCAGTTTGGCGGGTAGATTCGATCGCCACAACCGCTGTGGCATAATTTTTTACCTCTTCAGCACTGACTGATGACAGAGTGGGGACGGGAGTTGGAGAATCAGAGGCTGAATTAGAAGAACATCCAGCCAAAATCGCTGTAAACCCGATAAGCCAACCAATGGTAGGGAGAACCTTGGTAATTGGTGACAAGGCAAATCTTTGGCTTGAGTGAGGTTGACAAAGGAAAGTACAGAGGTTCGTCATAAATGCAGGTAGCACAAAGCAATGACTAGAGTCCCGAAAGCGTCCCTCTATCTTTCGATATCACCTTGTATAACGTCAAGCGCTACCCCACCCGAAGAGCTACACCCAACGAGTGTTACCTGTGCTTTGTCGGCAAGCTAATAACCAATGAACAATGACTCTATTGCTGACGAGCGGCTTCCTCTCGCACCCGTCTTTCTAAATTCGCGTCATCTTGTCGCATCCTGGTAATCGTGTTGTAGCGATTATTTGAGAAGCCTTCTGCCGCAGTAATACTTTGGGATTGGTTACAAAAATTCTGCAAAATCGGGAGAATATTACCAGGAAGTCCTTGCAATGAGCAAGAAGGAATGTCAGGAACATTTCCCCTATTGACTTTTTTGATTTCGTTGTAAACAACCATACGTAGCTGCTCAATCTTTAAGGAAGCACGCACGTATCTTACCAATTCCTCATTATCAACGGCTTGAGCGTAGGCTGAAGAACTGAATACGACCGTATGGAGGTTTTTGGACAGCCCTGGGGTAAGTCCAGATAGCAATCCAATAGAAGTGAGTGCCCCAACTAGTAGGGATTGGGATAAGATTCGGTTGAAGCAAGGTTGGAGATAGGATGAAGTCATCATAACGATTGCGTGCGACCACAAAACAAGTAACTAAAACCACATAGGGCTAGTTTGTTGTGAACTATTTTAGAAGTCAGAAGTTCCACAAAATGCACGAAATCCTAAGTTTTCAGTTTTAAGTTGTCAAGACTCGATCAAAAAGAAAAATAACTCTTAACACGCTTTAGGTTTGGCAGAGTTCTATGACCTTGGTTTGTAGAGTTAAAAGAGGATCAGCTCCTTTTTTCAGATTAACTTCTAACTCTAGCAGTATTCCCAGAGTTGAGGTCAGTTGAATTAGAGAAAGAGACTGGACTTCTTTGCTGAGGAAGTAAATTCGTTTAGGATTACTGACCTCAGCTGCTGTAGCGATCGCCTTTGAGTCGCGTTCTCCCTCACTCATCATTAATTTAACCCATAGCCAGGTGCGAAACTGCCCAACCAAGGTGGCAACAATCTTCAACGCTGGCTCATTCTTGTTAATCAAATCAGCAACTAACTCCAATGCTTTTGCTGTATCCCTGTGAAGAATAGCCGTTGCCAGTTGCAAGCTGTTTTGGGTATTTGCTGTAACCAGCATTGCAACTTTGTGTTCGTCTAGGGATTTTGCCGAATCACCAGCGTAAAGTCGCAATTTTTCCAGTTCGTTGAATAACTGCCTGCTATTATTGCCAACCGACTCTGCCAAAAGTTCGGCAGCGGCACCTGTTAGCTTGACACCCACTTCTTCAGCAGAAGACTGTACCTGCTGCATTAGTTGTTCCGTCTTCCACGGGGGGATGAGGGAAAATTCTCGAATATGGGCGTGTTTTTGTAACAGCTTAGTGGATTTAAGCCGCCCATCCGGTCGATTCGTTGTTGTTAGTAGCAAAATAGACTCTTGAGGAATCGCGGGTAGAGTACGCTCTAGTTCTGCCAGTAATGTTTCCGGGCAGTGGTGGCATACTGTAGTCTCTACTAACCAAACCAGACGCCCTCCCATGCCAAACGGCGGAGTCATCGCCTGATTCAGTCCTTGAATGATGGCGTCGGGTTGGTCAGGCGAAATTTTGTCATAGTTAAAGCTAGCCCAACTGGGGTCGAGTACCGATTCGCGCAGTTGTCTTACAGCTTGTGTCAGGGCAAAGTCATCTTCGCCCCAGTAGAGGTAAATTGTCATAATGAACACCCACGAGTCGCGAAGGGAGCTTTTCTTGGACGAAACCTATCAAACCTATCTAAATCGGGTAGCACAGCTAACGCTACCAGCGACGTATAGATCCCAGTTGCAGCACATTCAGGAATCGCCAAAGTTTAAGCTTCTCCCAGATGGTACGAGACAGGCGGTTTCTTTTCCTGGCTACACGGTATGTTCGCCAACCTGGGGAGAAGAGCCAGAGCATTCCACTTTCTACGCCAGTTTGGAGAAAATTCAACAACAGCTGTTGAAGCAACTAGACTTTGGTTTAATGGTACCTGTGCCCCCCGATAGCTTTCATTTAACCCTAGCAGACTTGATTTGGGACAGTGCCTACCGCGATGCGGAGCGTACAAATCCGGATTTTGAGAAGCAACTGCACGAACGCATACAAGAGAGTTTTCAAAAATATCAGCAGTCAATGCCTAGGGGCAATCCGATTGGCTGGCAGCTATTAGGATTAATGGTCAGACCCCGTGCGATCGCAGTAAGTCTGGTAGCACAAGACGAAGACTCCTATAAACGGGTATTGGAATTACGTCGATGTATTTATCAGAATTCTGGGTTAATTGGGTTGGGCATCGAGCAGCAATACCACTTTACTGCCCATATTACGCTGGGATACTTTGGCGAGATTTCACCGGCTTTGGATCGCGATCGCCTCAGCAACACCCTCTTGGAATTCAATCGACAAGAGCTACCGGAGGAAGTGATTCCACTCTCTATTAATAGAGCGGAACTGCGAAAGTTTGACAATATGCTGCGCTACTACCGCGAACCTGATTGGCCTGTTTTAGAGTTTTAAATTTTCCAGCAGTCAGCAGTCTAGGCTTTATCCCGAATAGATGAGATGTACATTTCAAAGTTTCAATTCAACTACAAATTCAGGACTTACGCAGATTTACCTTTGAACCACCATTTGTAGGGGCGCACAGCTGTGCGCCCCTACCATGTGTCGCGTCTGTGCGTAAGTCCTGAAATTATTCCTAGACTCTGAACTGCTGGAATTCACTCTTGGTAATATTATTGTTAAACCACTTAATTCATACAAAGTAGCGTGATCAATATTAGAGCCGCTCACGAAGCAAAGATAGCTTCATCTTGCTGAAACGCTTTGAACTCTAAAGCATTTCCACTGGGGTCGAGAAAGAACATAGTACCTTGTTCGCCCACTTCACCTTTAAAGCGAATGTAGGGTTTGATAACAAAATCAATCTCGTAGTCCTTGAGCTTTTGAGCCAGGACTTCCCATTGTTCCATCTCCAGAATCACTCCCCAGTGTCGAACAGGAACACTCTTACCGTCAACAGGATTAGTTGGGGTGTCTCCAGATTCGGTAGGGCAGAGATGGGCAGTAATCTGGTGTCCAAATAAATTAAAGTCAATCCATGTCTCAGAGGTTCTGCCGATAGTGCAGCCGAGAATCGTTTCGTAGAAGTAACGGGTTTGTGCCAAGTCAGTGACTGGAAAGGCAACATGAAAAGGTCTGATACTCATGGTCTAGAAGGGTAGAAGCAGTGCGGTGGGACAAGGTTGAGTCTTTGAAGACAATCTGTTTTGTTGAAAGAAGCGCCGTAAGGACGACGTTTGCGATCGCCTCATCTCCACTATCTACCTCTAAGTTGCCATATTTATAATGCAAACCGCTGAAGAGGAAAAGCAGATTGATGTGACGGCACAGGTGAAGGTTTTAAATAAATAGGGAGTAGGAGACTTGATGTAGTGGTGAAAGCTTACCATTTAGAAGGCGATAGCCCTCTTGGTAGCGTAGAGAAAGAGCTGAAATCGGAACCTGCAACATCTTAAGGAAGGCTATGTATGAGCTTGCCAATCCATCCCATCATGGAGCAGAGTTTTGCCGTCATTGACCAAGAGATTGGCGAACATCACTTTACACCTGCTGAATATGCCATTGTGCGTAGAGTGATTCACAGTACGGCTGACTTTGAATTTGCCCAGCTAATTCAATTTAGTGAGGATGCGATCGCCTCTGGCATCAAAGCTATCCAGCAGCGGACACCGATTATTACAGATGTAGGTATGGTGAAACAAGGAGTAGCAGGAATGGTGGAAAACACCTTTGGCAACCCCTTGATTGCGGCAGTAACACAAGCACCAGTAGCACAGCCAGGGAAGACGCGAACAGAAACAGGCTTAATGCGATGCTTTGAGGAATATCCGGGTGCTATTTTTGTTATTGGTAATGCCCCAACTGCCCTACTCTCTCTCTGTGCCCAGTTGCCAATAGCACCCATACAACCAGCTTTAGTAATTGGCGTACCCGTTGGGTTCATCTCGGTTATAGAGTCAAAAGCTGCCTTAGCAAAAACACCAGTGCCCCAAATTCGTGTTGAGGGACGTAAGGGAGGTTCACCCGTCGCCGCTGCTATCCTTAATGCTCTAATTGTCTTAGCTTGGGAAGATGAGGGGTGTTAGTTGTTAGTTATTAGTCATTAGTTATTAGTCCATTGCTAAAAACCAACAACTAACAACCAATAACCAATGACCAATAACCAAGATTTATGACACAAGTACACGTTGTTGGAATTGGCTTGGATGGTGCAGTTGGACTGACGGATACAGGACGCCAGCTAATAGAGAGGGCAACCCTACTAGTAGGAAGCGATCGCCATTTAAACTACTTCCCCAATCATCCCTCCCCACGCTTGGTACTGGGAGACTTTACTCAAGCTATTCGAGAAATTCGCACCCAACTGGCAACGGATGATACCAACAAGTGTATTGTGGTTTTGGTCAGCGGCGACCCCCTGTTTTTTGGCTTAGGACGCCTGTTGCTAGAGGAATTGCCACGGGAGCAACTCACTTTTCATCCTCATCTGAGTGCGGTTCAGCTAGCCTTCCACCGAATTAAAATCCCTTGGCAGGATGCCCGTATCATCAGTGCTCACGGACGCTCCTTGGAGGAGTTAATTCAAGTACTACAGCAGGGGGTTGAAAAGATTGCCGTGCTGACGGATGGGACAAATACGCCTAATGCGATCGCTCGTCTGTTACTAGGATTAGATTTATCAGTTTCCTACGAATTCTGGGTGTGTGAGAACTTGGGAGGCATCGACGAACAGGTTAAGTGCTTGCCATTGGATGCTGTTGTGAATGAGAAGTTTGCACCGCTGAATGTTGTTGTATTACTCCGTCAGTCTGACGCCGAGCAACCCTTGGAGGTTGAGTCCCTACCGATGCTGGGATTACCGGACGAGACTATGTTGAGTTTTAGCGATCGCCCTGGTTTAATGACAAAGCGCGAAGTACGAATTCTCATCTTAGGAGAACTGGCACTACAACCAGAACAAATAATCTGGGATATCGGCGCGGGAACGGGTTCGGTTTCGATTGAGATTGCCCGTTTGTCTGCAACATCTCAAGTGTATGCCATTGAGAAAACTGCGATCGGTACTGCCTTAATTGAACAAAACTGCCGACGCTTCCAAGTCAAAAACGTCGTCTCGATCCACGGCAGCGCCCCCGATATTTTGCAGCAACTCCCTACACCCAACCGCATCTTTATCGGCGGCAGCGGCGGTAACTTAAACTTAATTCTCGATACTTGTCACGCTCGGTTACTACCGAATGGTGTTGTAGTGCTAGCGCTGGCAACCGTGGAACATCTCAACCGAACTCTGGACTGGCTAAACTCTCACCGTTGGCAGTACCGATTATTACAAGTCCAGCTTTCACGCTCCGTACCTGTGGCGCAGCTAACCCGTTTTACGCCTCTCAATCCCGTTACAATTGTGACCGCTACCCGCTTGGTTTGAAAATAACAGGATTCATGCAGGAGGTTTAATGTTCATGATGAAAGAAGTGTTATGGCTTGACACCCTTGGCTGAATTAAAGTAACAGGTTTTACAAAGAACTCTGCTGTTGCGGCTGGACAAGAAAGGAAATGATTCAACAATTGCGGGACATCCAAGCAAATGCTGGGGCGACGTTCGACTCTGTAGTCGGTATTTCAGTCCCAGTGAGTTTTGGTAATGATGCGGCGGCTATCCAGGCGGCAAAAGAAGGGGTGGCTTTGTGCGATCGCTCTCATTGGGGGCGTCTTGTTGTCTCGGACGACGAGCGACTGCGCTTCTTACACAATCAAAGCACGAATGACTTCCAAAAACTCAAAGCAGGGGAAGGCTGTGACACCGTATTTGTGACTTCTACCGCTCGCACCATCGACCTAGTAACGGCTTACATAATGGAGGATGCAGTGCTACTGCTAGTCTCTCCTAATCGCCGTCAGCAGTTGATGGAGTGGATGGATCGTTATCTTTTTCCGATGGATCGGGTGGAATTGAAGGATATCTCTAATCAGAGTGCAACCTTTAGCCTGATCGGTTCAGAAAGTGACGCTCTTTTGCAAAAATTAGGCATTGAGCTACCCGTTGGTGAAGCCTATGCCAGTCACCAGGAATTAAAGTTGGGTGGGATTCCGGTGCGTGTTGCGGTCGGTAGTGGTTTAACACTACCTGGATATACTCTGATTATCTCAGCTGATGATGCGGCGAAGCTTTGGCAGATGTTGATAGAAGCCGGAGCAATACCAATGGGCGATCGCCTGTGGGAACAGTTGCGAATTGAGCAAGGGCGTCCCACTCCTGATCGCGAACTGACTGATGATTACAATCCTCTAGAAGCGGGTTTATGGCAAACTATTTCTTTCAGCAAAGGTTGTTACATTGGTCAAGAAACCATTGCTCGATTAAATACTTACAAAGGCGTTAAGCAACAACTCTGGGGTATCCGCCTCAGTGCCCCCGTCCAACCTGGAAGTGTTGTCACTGTAGAAGGCGATAAAGTCGGTACGCTCACCAGTTTTACAGAAACCGACCGAGGACCAATTGGTTTAGCCTATATTCGCACTAAGGCGGGGGGTGTTGGTCTTAAGGTACAAGTCGCAGAGGTTGAGGGTGAAATCGTGGAAGTGCCGTTCTTGACTCACGAGTATCAGTCATAGCGATCGCCCTAAATAATTGTGGGCAGAGAATAATTGACCTTCACAAATTATTCACTATTACTCGGTAGGCTGTTGATATGAGTGTAGAAACTCGCCCTCTGACTGCCTCAAGAGGGCATTTTTTTTCTCCTATTTTTATATAGCAGTAGTCACATAGGCTCTTGACAGTGTTGAGCGCCCTCGCACCCCAAAACTACTATGTTTTTACTCAGCACTCAGCACTCAGCACTCAGCACTTTGCTATACTTGCGTCTCGTAATTGTGCTGAATCGGGATATCAATGATGAATTCAGTACCCTGTCCAGGTATTGAAAAACATTGCAATTCTCCACTATGTTTTTCAACAACGATTTGGTAACTAATCGACAATCCTAAACCCGTACCTTTGCCGACTGGCTTTGTGGTAAAGAAGGGGTTAAATAGTTTTTTCTGCACTTCCTCGGTCATGCCTACGCCGTTATCCATGATGTGAATTACGGCTCGGTTGTTAGCCTTAACTTCAGTACAAATCGTGATGGTGGGAGTTGGGGAAGAGTTTTGGCAACACCATGTATCGCAGGCTGTAAGTTTTGAATCGCTGTTGACTTGATCTAGGGGTGAGGGCGAAGTTACTCCATTACTTCCAACTCCGGATGATTCCAATGCATCAATGGCATTGCTAATTAAATTCATAAATACTTGATTGAGCTGTCCTGCGTAACATTCAATCTGTGGCAGCTCTCCATAGTTTTTGATGACTTTAATTTCGGGGCTTCCTCCCTTAGCTTTCAATCGACTCTGTAAAATCATCAAAGTATTATCAATGCCTTCGTGAATATCTACTGGCTTCATTTCGGCTTCATCATGTCTTGAGAAGTTTCGCAGCGATAGCACGATTTGGTTGACGCGATCGGCTCCAACTTTTATGGAACTAAGGAGTTTGGGAAAGTCTTTAATCACGAAATCAAGGTCAATTTCCTCTAACTCAGCTTGAATTACCTCAACCGGCTGGGGGTAGTATTGCTGATAGAGGTTCACGACGGCGAGTAAGTCCTCGATATAGTCACAGGCATAGCTGATATTACCCGTAATGAAGCTGACAGGATTATTAATTTCGTGAGCGACACCCGCGATTAACTGACCTAAGCTAGACATTTTCTCCGTTTGCACCAGTTGAGCTTGAGTGCGTTGCAATTCTCGCAGCGCTTGCTCTAGCTCACTTGCTTTGGTATTAGCTCGCGCTTCTGAGAGCTGAAGTGCCGTGTTTCTTAAAGCGAGTTGTGCAGCGGTGCATCTTTCCTTTTCCAGAAGGTGAGCTTGAGCCAGAGCAATACCAACTTGAGCCGCAACCGCTTCAACTAACTCAATTTCACTCGCTCGCCAATTACGGTAAAAATCACACTGATGGAGACCGATGACACCATTGGGTTGACCTTGATAAGAGGTACGAATCCAGACGAGGGATTTGATCTGCATGGCGCGGCATAGCTCCCAGTTGTCTTCTAGTAGCGGTTCGTTATATACATCTACATAAGCGATCGCCTGATCTGTCGCCAGCACTCGTTCGGCATGAGCATTCCCCTGCACTGGCACTCGAAAATACTGGAGGGATGAGTACCCCGGCTCTAAATATTCAGCAACTAGAGGCAGGCTGGGTTGTGGTACACCTTGATACAGGTAAATCATGCAGCGATTGACTTGCAATGCTTGCCCCAGTTGCGTAACCGTGGTTTGGAAAATATGTTCCAGGTCAAGGGAGGAGCGAATCTCGGTGGTAATTTGCTTAAGTAACTCGACGCGATGGTAGGAACGGCGTAGTGCTGCTTCTGCCTGCTTGCGTTCTGTAATGTCGGTATGGATTGCAATTGTCCCTACTACCTCACCCATGACATCCTTAATCGCATCTGTTCGCAAAGCAATCTGCTTTCTGGAACCACTTTTGGAAAGCATCTCCACTTCGCCTTGCCAAGAATGACCCCCAATCGCGATCGCAAATACCTGATGCATGATTTCGGGTTCGCTGAACAGGATACCTGCTCCTCCAACTGCATTCAGTTCCTCCAGCGTATATTCAAACATTTGACAAAATGCTGGATTGAGGTAACTGAGCGTTGCCCCGAACGTGTCGGCAATACTAATGGCATCACTGGCATTCTCAACAGCTTTACTAATCCGTAAGAGTTCTGCTTCTGTTTGCTTGGCAGCTGTGATATCTTCAACCATCGTCACGGCAAACAGGGGATTTTTTGCCTTATCCCGCACTAAGGAAACAGTCAGCCGTCCCCAAACCAAGTACCCATTTTTGTGGAAGTAGCGCTTCTCCATCTGGTAGGAGGGGATAGAACCTGCTAGCAGTTGTTCGTAGAGTCTAGAGTCAGCCGCTGCATCATCAGGATGAGTAATGGTTCGCTCCCGTAGTTCCTGTTCCGTGTAGCCAAACATTTTGTGTAAGGCGGGGTTACCAGTCAGTAACTCGCCTGTTGGGTCAGTCAGGGCAATTCCTAAAGCCGCTCCTTCAAAGATGGCTCGGAAACGGACTTCGCTTTGCCGCAGCGCTTCCTGAACTTTGAATCGCTCTGTCAAGTCACGAGAGTTGATGACGATACCACCGACTGCCTCGTCAGCTAAAAGGTTAGTACCTGATGCTTCGAGATAACACCAAGACTCGTTTTTACACCGAAAGCGGAAGATAATGGGGGGTAAGGTAACGCCATGACCTGCTGCCAACAAATCATCTAATGCTTTAGCGATCGCTTCTAAGTCTTGCGTGGCGATGTAGTCTAAGACAGATTGTCCCACTAATTCTTTGGGGGAGTAGCCTAAGATGCGTTCGATGGAAGGGCTAGTATACAGAAGTGTGCCGTCTTGAGACAAAATGGTAATCAGGTCAGAGGAGTTTTGAATAAGCGATCGCCATTTTGCTTCACTCCGTGCCAGTGCTGCCTCTGCCTGCTTTGCCGGGGTGATGTCACGGGCAATGGTTGAAATAAACTCAACTTCGCCGCTTTCCGATTTGTGGGACATGATCACCTGAGAAATCGGAATTTCCTTCCCCGACTGTTGCTGCAAGATGGTTTCGCCACTCCAAATGCCTTCTTGAAGCGCTACGGGCATTCCTTCAGTCATAATCGATTTTTGCATCGACAGCACCGCACAAGCCTTTAGGCGATCGGCAGATAACTCTTGTGCCTCATCGACGCCAAACATCATTCGCGCTGTACGGTTCAGGTACAGCGGCCGTCCGGCAGTATCCGTAATGCCAACAGCGTCTGGTGTTCTCTCCAGAATGGTAATCAGTCTGGCAGCGAAGCGCTGTGCCTGTTCGCGTTTGGCAATCTCAATTCGCAGTTGTTCTACAACTTGCTCAAATGCCGCCGTTCGTTCTTGGAGGCGCGCTTCTAGTACTTGATTTGCCTGTTGCAAGGCATGATGATCGACCTCTCGATCAAAAGTGCTGGGTGCTGGGTGCTGGGTGCTGAGTGAGGATGCGGCTGAGTGAGAAAACAGACTTTCATTACTTTGTTGGATGTTCTCGTTTATGGAGTCTGTCTTTAAGTCTCCTGTAATGTCGCGGCAAACTCCGGTTATCCTAACAGGATGAGAATTCTTGTCGCCATATACTTCGCCCTGGCTTACCAACCAACGAATGCTCCCATCAGAGTGGCTAATGCGAAATTTAATAGTGTAGTTGGCTTGTTCTCGAATTGCATTTGCGATCGCTCTCAGTACTGATGAGCGATCGGTTGGCAAGATTCGGTCTAATAAACCTCTGTAAGTTTCTTTTAATGTACCTGGGGAGACACCAAATAGCAGTTCAAAATTTTCAGACCAAGTAATTTGAGCCGTGAGGATATTCCATTCCCACATACCGCTATTCGTGACTTGCAGCGCTAACTTCAGGCGGGTGTCACTTTTATCCAGGTAATGCATAAAGCGTAACAATGATTAGCAGTTTGTTGAGGAAATCGCAGGACTTTTGTCCAGCCAAACTCATCAAGTCTAGCTGGGTCTACCCCAAGCTTGGTTCAATATCTTTACCCTTGCACCCTATAACATCGTATCCAGATCGCGAGTTCTCAATAGCACCTTTAAGACTGTCGATCAAGACGATGATACTTAGGGTAGAGCATAGATTCCACGGGACGCCCACCTAGTAGATGTCGTTCGACTACCGCAGGTACTTCGCTAGATTGAACACCGCTGTACCAAATTTGTTCAGGCATCACCAGTACCATTGGGCCGCTGCCGCATTGTCCCAGACAATTGCTACCCATTACTGTGACCTCGGTCACTGAGGAATGTTTGAAAGCTGCTAGAACTGTTGCCGCTCCGTGCTTGCGGCAACTGCGGCTTTGACAGACTAATACTTGTTTGGGCATTGGTCATTCGTTATTGGTCATTTGACTATCAATAAATAACAAATGACCGCTAACCTAAGTAATCAACTAGATCTTGATGCTAACCCAAAAATAGGCTCTTTACTAGGAGCGATCGCTCCTCATTCACTGATTGGAATTAGATGTGTGCTTCATCAAAAAAATCTTGTATGGAATCTGCCGCCAGCAGAATTGAACTTATCAAGCAATGCTGTCCATGTCTGGCGTACTTCTCTCGAACAACCAGCATTACAAGTTCAACAGCTAGCACAGACACTTTCTGAGGATGAGCAACTTAGGGCAAAGCGGTTTTACTTTGAGCGAGATAGAAAGCATTTTATCGTCGGTCGCGGAATGCTCCGCACAATCCTCGGTCACTACGCGAACATCGAGCCAAATCAGCTACAGTTTTCCTACGGCTCCCGTGGCAAGCCAGCTCTGGTATCCACAGATATTGACAGTATGCTCCAGTTTAATTTATCGCACTCCAACGGGCTTGCCCTCTATGCCGTCACGCGCGATCGCCAAATTGGCATCGACCTAGAACACATCCGCCCAATATCCGACATTGAGCAGCTAACCAAACGCTTCTTTTCGCCTCGTGAATATTCCGTAATTTGTTCCCTTCCCAAGAGCAAACAGCAAGTTACCTTTTTTGAGATCTGGACTTGTAAGGAAGCCTATCTCAAAGCCACGGGTGAAGGATTGGCTCAACTGCAACAGGTTGAGGTATCCCTTACAGATGGAGAAATCTGTCAGCTTAACATCCATACAGATTCACAAGCCGCTACCCGTTGGTCACTTCAGACGCTAGCACCTGCTACTGACTACGTAGCAGCGCTTGCTGTGGAAGGACATGACTGGGATTTGAGCTGCTGGCAAGGTTGAGAGGTTTTATACCATTTGGTTTTATGTATGTCACATTTCGTAAGGGCGGCTTTATCCAATTGATTTGTGGAAAGCAGATACCTGGGTTAAACCCGCCCCTACAATCAATTACTAATTACCAATTTGATATATGACATTCATTTACCCAAGCGGTGTTAGGTGTTAAGTATTAAGTGTTAGGAATCTAGGCTTTTTAATTTGGAACTCCCCACTCCCCACTCCCCCAAATTCCCTAATCCGGCGAAAGTCCCTTTGAGGCTAGCCATTCCTGATTGAATAGCCTTGACTGATACCGTGCGCCGCCATCACAAAGGATGGTAACAATGGTGTGACCCGGACCCATTTCTTTGGCAAGAGCAACCGCCGCTCCTACATTAATGCCCACCGAACCCCCCATAAATAGCCCGTCTTTCTGGAGAAGTTGGTAAATTACTCGGATGCACTCTTTGTCGTCAACTTGAATCGCATCATCGATGGGAACGCCTTCCATATTCGCTGTAATGCGAGTACTGCCGATTCCTTCTGTGATTGAGTTACCATTTGGGTTAATTTCGCCAGTTTTAACATAACTGTATAAACCACTCCCCAAAGGGTCAGCAACGATAGATTTGATGTTGGGGTTCTTTTCCTTCAAGTACATAGAAACTCCCCCAAAAGTACCACCTGTGCCAGTAGCGGTGACCCAGGCATCAACTTTCCCGTCAGTCTGCTCCCAGATTTCGGGACCAGTAGTTAGATAATGAGCTTGCCGATTAGCTAAGTTATCAAACTGATTCGCCCAGATAGCATTTTCCATCTCTTCGGCAATGCGTCCAGACATTTTTACATAGTTGTTCGGGTCTTTGTAAGGTACGGCTGGGACCGGGCGAACTTCAGCGCCTAACGTCCTCAAAGCGTCCATCTTTTCTTGGGATTGAGTATTTGGGATAACAATCAGGCATTTGTAGCCCTTGGCATTACAGATATGAGCTAGACCAATGCCTGTATTGCCTGCTGTTCCTTCAACTACAGTACCTCCAGGCTTGAGTAAGCCTTTTTCTTCAGCATCTTTAATGATGTAAAGCGCCGCTCGGTCTTTGACGGAACCACCTGGGTTGAGAAACTCAGCTTTACCAAGAATTTCGCAACCCGTCTGTTCGCTGAAGCTGTTTAACCGAATGAGTGGCGTGTTACCGATTGCGCCAATGAACCCTGTTTTGATATCCATAATTCTTTGTGTTTTAGTGTCTAGCTCTATGTTCTCCCTACTACTGAGGAAAGGAACTCTCACAATTAAGGTATCGTTTATGAAATAATTCTATTCATTTAATTGAGTTGACAATTCATTAAAATTATGCATATGCACAAACGTTGGGTTCGACTGTGGTAGCTGGGCTAGCTTATGCCACACTTGGCGATCGCCTTTAGGATTGCAGCCTAATCTAGTAAGGTGGGCAAGTTTTAGGTGGCGAGGTGGTAGGCCGAGAGGCGAGTCTTGGAGTTAGAATTTCCCCTTGCCTCCTCATCTTTCTCTCGTCTTCGTCATAGATTTCCCCTAAAACCTACCACTTAAGACCTAACACCTTTACAGCAATAGCATTGCCCACCCTACTCAACTCAAACCCTACTATTTATTAGGTTGAGGTGTCATCCGCAGGTAAGGCTTAACGACCTCGTAACCTTTGGGGAATTTCTCCTTCAAAACTTCTGGGTCTTTAAGCGTGGGTACAATTACACAGTCACCGCCATCAGTCCAGTTGGCAGGAGTCGCCACACTGTAGTCATCGGTAAGTTGTAATGAGTCAATTACCCGCAGAATTTCATCAAAGTTGCGACCGGTGCTGGCAGGATAGGTGAAAGTTAGCCGCAGTTTTTTCTGAGGGTCAATGATGAAGACAGAACGCACCGTTAAGGTATTGTTGGCGTTCGGATGAATCATATCGTAGAGGTCAGAGACCTTTTTATCCGGGTCTGCCAAAATTGGGTAGTTTACGTTCGTGTTCTGGGTTTCATTGATATCTCCAATCCAGCCTTTGTGGGAATCAACGTCATCAACGCTAAGTGCCATCACTTTGACGTTACGCTTGTCGAATTCCGGCTTGAGTTTAGCAACGGTACCTAATTCAGTCGTGCAAACTGGAGTGAAGTCGGCTGGGTGAGAGAACAGCACCACCCAGCTGTCGCCTGCCCAATTATAGAAGTCGATTTCGCCTTCAGAGGATGCCTGAGTAAAGTTGGGTACTGTATCGCCTAATCGCAGTGCCATATCTAAAATTCCTTATCCTTCCTCAAGAGAGACAGTTTTTAATCTTGCCACTAAACCCCGGTTTTTTGGTCGGTTTTTAGATCTATATTAGGATTCTAGTGGCATTGTAGGGATTTGCCGAAGCTAGGGCTAAGGTGTTGGGTGAGAAAGAAGAGAAACGACGTGTCTCTTCTCAACGGAAGCAAACTACTTCCAAGAACAAAGATAGCTCCTAGGGGCGGATTCCACATTATCATAGACTTCGCAAGTCTCTAACCCATTTTGTCTTTAAGAAAAATGAGGGTCACTAGTACTCAGATAAAATGAGATGATAGAAAACAAAAATTAAACTAATCGAGGAGTGTTCCTCCTCTTTTCCAAGCTGTGTTGTGTAAGTAAGGAGTTAAGTTGATGAAAAGATTGGTTCGTCTACTAGCAGTCTGGGGTCTGTTGGTGGGCTGCCTGGGGTGGCTGGGACTACCTCAGAGCGCAATGGCACAGCCGATGCCTAATGTTGTTAGCCTGCAATCAGTACCCGTCTTGCTTGCTGAGGCTTCTCTGCGTAATGCGGCTGATGACAAGCTGGATACAGAGTTTGGCAAAAAGATTGATTTGAACAATACCAATGTTCGAGCCTTCCGGAAGTATCCAGGAATGTACCCCACTCTGGCTCGGAAGGTTGTTGATAATGCTCCCTACAAGTCAGTAGAGGATGTTCTGGATATTCCAGGACTAAGCGCTCGCCAAAAAGAACTGCTGCAAGCCAACTTTGACAAGTTTGCGGTCACGAATGTTGACACGGTCTTCACAGAAGGCGGCGATCGCTACAACAACGGTATCTACTAAAAGTACAACCGTCGATCAATTCTTCCTCTAACCCACTCCCCACAGGAGTGGGTTTATTATGAGATATGTTATTAAAATTTATTAAATTTACTGAGGAACTGATTAAACTTGAATCCGCTCTCCTCCGATTCCGATCTTGAGCTGGACATTCCTACCCAATTTGATGTTTTAGTTGTGGGTGCTGGTGCTGCTGGACTGTATGCAGCCCTGTGTATACCCCATACATTAAAGGTTGGCTTAATCACAAAAGACACTTTATCCACGGGTGCCAGTGACTGGGCGCAAGGTGGTATTGCCGCTGTCATTGACCCAGCCGATTCGCTGATGTTACACGTTGAGGATACGATGCAGGCGGGTGCGGGTCTTTGTGAGTTGGAGGCTGTCAAGTTTTTAGTCGAGCAAGCACCAGAGTGTATTCAATCTTTAGTAGATATGGGCGTTGCCTTTGACCGACGAGGAAGCCAATTGGCTTTAACTTTAGAGGCAGCTCACTCTCGTCCTCGCGTTCTTCATGCGGCTGACACTACGGGTCGGAAAGTGGTCAGTACGCTGACGACCGAGGTATTGCAGCGCCAGAATATCAAGGTTTTACAGCAGGCGTTTGCTTTATCGTTATGGCTGAATCCTGAAACGGGTCATTGTCAAGGAATTAGCTTAATCTACAACGGTCAAGTCAACTGGGTGCGGGCAGGGGCAGTGGTACTGGCAACGGGTGGTGGCGGTCAAGTATTTGCTCAGACAACTAACCCAGAGGTGAGTACTGGAGACGGAGTAGCGATCGCTTGGCGTGCTGGGGCAATCCTGCGAGACTTGGAATTTATTCAATTTCACCCCACCGCTCTCACAAAACCTGGTGCGCCCCACTTTCTAATTAGCGAAGCCGTGCGAGGAGAAGGTGCTCATCTAATCGATCGCCAAGGACGGCGATTTGCCTTTGACTATCACCCAGCCGGAGAACTTGCACCCAGAGATGTTGTCAGTCGTGCGATTTTTAGCCACTTACAGAAGGGAATGGGGAGTGGGGAATGGGGAGTGGGGAATGGGGAAGAGGGAACGGAGACACACAGACACGGAGATAGGGAGAATTCTCCACTCTCCGCGTCTTTTTCTCCCCCTACTCCCTACTCCTTACTCCCTACTCCCCAATGTGTCTATTTAGACTTGCAGCCGATTCCAGTTGATACGATTCGCCACCGCTTTCCCAACATTATCCAGGTTTGTCAGCACTGGGGAGTTGACTTGTTTCGGGAACCGATTCCCGTCGCCCCAG